>CALGTP010000110.1 GCA_937902105.1 uncultured Actinomycetes bacterium | reverse complement strand
AAGGCAAGAAGGCCGAAGCCGCTGCCGCAATTCCCCTGAAAATGGTTGAAGATGTAGCCCTCGTGGGCCCGATCGACAAAATCAAAGATGAACTTGTGCAGTGGAAAGAAACCTGCATCACGACCTTCTTACTCAGCGGGCCAGCGCAGATGCTTGAGTTCTACGCCGATCTCATCAATGGCTGATTGACATCTACATATGAACCATGAACTGTCTTCACTTACGGTTGCCCAACAACGTGAACTGCTGACTTCAAAACAGGTTTCATCTCGCGAACTTGTTGATGGTGCTCTGGCACGAATTGAGCAAGTGCAACCAGAACTGAATTGCTTTGTTGAAGTGTGGGCCGATGAAGCCCGCGAACGTGGGCAGTTTGTCGATATTTCAACTGGTGGCCTTGCCGGAATTCCAATCGCCATTAAAGACACATCGTCATGGCTCGGACATAAGAACACCTCAGGTTCACGAATCTTCGAGCACAATGTCGCACGACATACTGACGCTGTTGTCCAGAAACTTCTTGATGCAGGCGCAATCATCGTGGGCAGCACCAACACGCCCGAGTTTGCTCATGCGGGCATCACCGACAACTTGTTGTGGGGCGCCACACGTAACCCACATAACCATGAACGAACAACTGGTGGATCAAGCGGTGGATCGGCCGCGGCTGTTGCCAGCGGCTGTGTCGCACTTGCTGAAGGTAGCGATATGGGTGGTTCGGTCCGCATCCCCGCATCATGGTGCGGCATCGTCGGACTGAAGCCATCTCTCGGTCGCATCCCGATGACCGCACTTCCTGGATTGTTCGACACCTTGTCACACCATGGTCCACTGGCCCGCACTGTTGACGATGCGTGGGAGTTCTTGCTGGCAACGCAGGGACCGTCACTATCTGATCCATTCTCGGTACTTCCTTCGCTCAGCCGACCTACATCAACATCAATTGATGGAATGTCCATCGGACTATCAATTGACCTTGGTTGTTGGGATGTTGATCCCGACATTGCAACTGCCGTCAAAGAGACTGCTCGGCAACTCACCCAATTTGGTGCAAGCGTTCACGATGTCAACCCCCACTTCACCATTCGCGACGGAGCACTATGGCTCGAGATGTGGGGAATCTTTATGGCTGCTTATTACGGCCACCTTGTTGAAGAACATCAATCAATCATGGATCCACTGGTGGTGTGGCTCATTCAACTTGGCGAATCGTTTAGTGCCCCTGATGCGAAGCGCATGGAAATTGAAAGGACCCATTTCTGGAATCGCGCCACCGCTCCATTACATGATCACGATGTTTTGATTTGCCCAACAATGTCGCAAGCACCTGGTCCGGCAACCAAGATCGACAACATGTCACGCCCTGCGCTTCCCGACAACGGCTTGTGTCAAACAGAAGACATGACAACAATCTGGAATTTAGCTTCACCACTACCAATCGTCTCGGTACCATGCGGCTATCACACATCAGAAAAGAATGCTGGATTACCTATTGGTCTTCAAGTCGTGGGCAAACCTGGTCGCGAAGATCAGGTACTCGCCGTCGCAGCAGTTATCGAGAAGTTACGAAAGTAATTAGTCGCAACACGAGTCGCGCCAACCACAGCCGCGACATTTGAAATGTGCGTGCTCGGGCGAAAGGTCTCCTCCGCATAACGGACATTCAGCAAAAGTTCCGCGCGGTGAACGACAGGCTCCACCATTTGTCGGCGGCGGGACCAGTTGCTCAAGGGGTTTTATCTCAGAAGTCACGCCTTAAGTGTGTCATTCCAATCGGTCCCAGCAAGTGACCCCAGGTAAGATTTAGTCACCTTTTGAGCACGTATGTCTGATCCCTCACTCGCCCCACTTCCTCACCCCCATGTACCTGGCTCCGCTCGAGCCGCTCTGTCTTACCCCGCCTATCGATTGATCTGGAGTGGACTGTTCTTATCCAATATCGGGACATGGATGCAGAACTTGGCGTTGCCGGCATACATTGACCATCGCACCGGCTCGGCGAAAATAGTCAGCCTCCTGGTCTTCGCTCAACTGGGTCCAATGTTATTGCTGGCGATACCTGGTGGAATTCTCGCTGATCGCGTCAACCGCCAACGCTTTTTGTTGACCATGCAGTGGATCCAATTAGTTTTCTCTCTCGTCTTGGCATTAATCGTCAGTGTTGACGGACCGATTTGGGGACTCTTCATCGCCCAAATTTCTATTGGTATCGGCAATGCACTGAACGCTCCCGCATCTCAAGCCAGCATTCCACTTTTGGTTGATCGCCGCGATCTTGCTGGAGCGATCAGCATGAATTCAATTCAACTCAATGCCAGTCGTGTGGCCGGACCCTCCATTGCCGCACTACTGGCATTGTGGGGCATTTCGACCGCTCAGATTTTCGTTCTCAATGCCGCCACCTATCTGTTCCTGATCGTTGCCCTGACCCGGGTCGTGCTGCCCGATATCCGCGGTCAGCATCCTGAAAGAGGTTGGCGGCGGATGCTCACTGGACTGCGCATCAGTCGTGAACGTGGCGTACTCGCAAGACTTTTATTGACGATGACTGGTTTTTCATTTTTTTCTCTTGTTTTCGTGGCTCTTTTTCCTTCGGTGGCGCGGATCAGTTTCGGTGTTGACCCTCTCAGTTCAACATATCGCTGGCTGTATGCCACGTGGGGTCTCGGTGCATTCTTCGGGGCTCTGTCCACCGGCACAGTTTTGGCCAGCGTCCACCGGCCAATGGTGATCCGTCGTGGACTGATTGGTTTCTCCATCAGTCTTGCGGGATTCGCATTAATGCATACCCCTGCGCCTGCCTTCCCGATTGGATTTTGTCTCGGCGTCTTTTATTTCATGGCTGCCAACGCCATGTCCACGGTGTTCCAAGAAAATCTGGAAGATGAAGAGCGTGTCACAATGATGCCGTTATGGTTCATGGCCTTTGGTGGCACAGTTGCATTGAGTGGATTGGCAGCTGGTCCAATCATTGATGTCATCGGCACTCAATCAGTTCTTTTATTCGGAGCGGCATTCGCCCTATTTCTGAGTTGGTGGTCAAACCTAGACCGCCTGCCTAGCGACTCGTTCCTGAGTCAGCCATAACGGCATCGACCACGCGCTCAAGACGCGCCACACGACTTCCCTTGACTAACACGACAGCCTCAGAATCAAGTTCTTGCACACGCTGTTGCACTTCTTCTAGCGACATCGCTGGCACGCCATAAGCCGTTGTTTCTAGCGCCAGAATCTCTATTCGATATTTCTGAGCCTGATCCACTATCGCTGCGTACGCCAACTGCGGATCGGTGATCTCGGCCATCACACCAAGCACTGCCACTTTACGAACTGCCGGAATCTGCGCAAGTGTTTCTAAAGCCGCTGCCATGGATGTGGGATTGGCGTTATAACAATCATCAAAGAGCAAGGCCCCGTGTGGAGTGCGTTTGGCTTGCATGCGGTGTTCCGAAATCGTGGCCGTGCTGAGCGCCAAAGCCATCGAGTCCAAAGAAATACCTAAAGATTCACCAACGGCAATAGCCGCTCCGGCATTGTGCGCCATATGGCGACCAGCAATAGAGAGTTTTATTGCACACGACCCAGATGGTGTGCGTATCACGAACGCTGCGCAACCTTGTTGATCAATGGTGACAGCAGAAATGTGGACATCAGCCGACGCAGATTCGCCGTACGTCATCACTGGTGCACTTGAGCGCGCGCTCATCGCCATCACTAAAGAATCATCGGCGTTCAAGATCGCCATCCCTTGTGGCGGCAAAGCCTCAATCAATTCACCCTTAGCTTCAGCCACGCCAGCGAGACCACCGACCAGTTCAGTGTGGGCTTGACCAACTCGTGTGACCACACCGATGGATGGGCGGGCGATCCGACACAGATCGGCGATCTGTCCATGTCCACGCATACCCATCTCGAGCACTAACACTTCTGTAGTGATCGGAGCGTTCAAAATAGTCACAGGAAGACCCTGCTCATTATTGAAACTTCGAATGTTGGCTACAACTCGCTTGCTCGGAGCCAAAGCCACAGCGATCAGATCCTTGGTTGTTGTTTTACCAACTGATCCAGTCACGCCGACAACGACAGTCGACTCGGCAAACTGCTGGCGCACCCAACGTGCCGTATCAATCAGAGCCAGGGCCGTATCGGGGACCACTATTGCTGAACCGCCAATACGTTCGACGACATCTAGCCGGGAACTCAGATAAGCACTTGCGCCGGCCTTCAAAGCATCAGCGATGAAGTCATGCCCATCACGCTGTGCCACTATCGGCACAAATAATTGATGGGGCGACACCTGCCGCGAGTCAAAAGTTGCACCATCAACTTCAGAATCTGGTCCGACCAAACGCGCCCCGAGAGCATCCGCTAGGTCTTGGGCGCGCCATCTCATGAGATAGACGGTAGTTGCTATACCCGCTGTTTAGGTGTCAGTGCTGAACGTCAGCGAGAGTCTCGCCAAGTTCATACTTCACATATTCTTCGCCAGTGTCTTCAGCGTTCTCAAACTGGATGACACCCATCTCTTCGTAACGACGGCGCAACCATGAATCGTTGCGATCCAAGAGACCCAGCTTCTTGCAGTTCGGGACGATCTTGGCGAATAACATCTGCTGGAAGATTTCACGAGTTGGGTCACGCAAGATCAAAGGCACGACATCGCGTGGGTTCACGCCCATGCGCTCCCAGACCTCTTGGGACATGAAACGGTCGCGCATCCGCACCGATGCCTCATAAGCAAATTCCTGACGCTCTTTGATTTCGGCGTCGCTCATGTCCTTGTACACCTCTTGCAGAGAAAGAACGCCGAAGGCCACATGGCGGGCTTCGTCGCTCATCACATAACGCAACAATTTCTTCAACAGTGGCTCGGTGGTCATCTGTTGCATGTTGCCGAAAGCGGCCAAAGCCAAACCTTCAACCATGATCTGCATACCTAAATAGGTCATGTCCCAACGGCTGTCATTGACAATGTCATCAAGCAACATCCGAAGGTGGGCATTGATCTGATATGAGCCACCGAGTTTTTCATCGAGATAGCGAGCGAACACTTCAACATGACGGGCCTCGTCAACGACTTGAGTGCTGGCGTACAACTTGGCGTCGTACCATGGAACAGTCTCCACGATCTTGGCGGTACAAATAAGAGCGCCCTGCTCGCCATGCATGAACTGCGACAAACTCCATCGGCGCTGCTCAATACCATAAGCCGACCACTCCTTGTCACCCCACTTAGCCATCACTGTTCCCTCGTAGTGATTTGCCGTCAAGCCAGAGGAAAGTGCGGCTTGATCCATGCTGACTTGCTTTTCCTCGTCAACAACTGTCTCCCATGGAAGGTCGGTCGTGGCATTCCACTGCCCAACTTTGGCCTTTTCGTACAACTTGCGTAGGGCCGGACGCGACAACGAATAATCCCACGTAAAAATCGCATCGGCATTGTCCTTGACAATGTGCTGGATTGCTTCAACATCAGTATTGGTGATGGACAAAATCGCTTCGATATCATTGAGTTCACTGCGACCCAACATTTCTTGGCTTTCGTTTTCGGTAATGCTCATTATTTCCCCTTTAGGTTTTGATATGTGTAAAAGTTTGCTGATTTAGACTGCTGCTACTGCGTTCAAAGCGCTGATAAATGGACCAAAGAATTTTCGTGCTGAATCAGGGTCAGCTAAATCGAAGTGCTCACTCGGAGCCAAGAAGTACGAGATGACTAGACGTGCCAACATCTCCACGAAGACATCGGCCTCCTCTGCTGGAATAAATTCGATCGCCAAAGGAGTGATGTACTGCGAGGCAACCCGCAAAATGCGTGGCAATCCCTCAACTGTCAAAGATTTCAGGGCCGTGCCCTCTTCAGTAGACAGCATCATGGCCAAGTGTTGATCGCCACGCATTGCACGAAGCGCGTACACCGAGACTTTGACGGTGAAATCAAGCAAGGACTCAACTTCGGTCAGTTTGGCGCTCATGCCCTCAAAAAAATCTTCAAGTTCGCGCACTCGCAATGCATCAAACATCACGTCTTTGCCGCCAGGGAACAAGCGATACAAAGTCGCCCGTGAAACTCCAGCCTCGGTCGCTACATCATCAATCGTCAACTTGTTGATGCCCCAGCGGTCCACACAGCGACGAGCGGCGTCAAGAATTCGATCTTCCTGGGAAGGACCAAGATTGACAATATTGCTCACACATGAGACACTAAGACCTCTCGTGTCTCATTGTCAAGGTGAATTCACGGTGAAAGTTTCGCTAGTCTGAGGGTTTACCCACAATCGGAAGGAAAATCCATGTTTCGTCGCCTCACAGCAACCGCTCTAGCCGTCGCCGTTGTCTCTCTTGTCGCTTGCGGAAGCGAGGATAAAGGCTCAACTGCTCAAGGTGGCGATACTTGCGCCACAATCACCCCAGATGTCCTCACAATCGGAACTGGATCCCCCGCTTACTCTCCTTGGGTGGAAAATGATGCCCCAGAAAGTGGTGAGGGTTTTGAAGCCGCCGTTGCACTAGCCGTCGCCGTCGAACTTGGCTACGAAGACGATGCCGTGAAGTGGGTGCGAACAACTTTTGATCAGGCCATCGCCCCGGGTGCCAAGAACTTTGACTTCAACCTTCAGCAGTACTCCATCACCGCTGAGCGCTCTGAAACAATCAGTTTCAGTGACCCCTACTATTCCTCCAATCAAGCCATCGTGGCGTTGAATGCAAATGTGCCCGAAGGTGCACTCACTATTGGAGATCTGACTGGCCTCAAGTTCGGCGTACAGGCCGGCACAACAAGTCTTGACTTCGTCAATGAGGTCATTAAGCCGAGCAACGAAGTTTTCGTCTACGACGATAATGCTGGCGCCAAGGCCGCTCTTGAAGCAGGCCAAATTGACGCCATTGTTGTTGACTTGCCGACTGCCCTATACATCTCCTATGTCGAGATTGAAGGAACTTCAGTCATCGGTCAGTTCCCCGCCGCTGCGGGTGGCACCTCGGATGACTTTGGCTTGGTGTTCGAAAAAGATAACGATTTGGTTGCCTGCGTGAATACCGCTTTAGCCACTATCAAAGCTTCTGGAGCACTTGCGACAATTGAGCAGACCTGGCTGAGCGATAACACTGGCGTTCCAGTCATCACTCTCGACTGACCCAGCGCAACTGTTGGCAACAATCACAAGAACGATATGGTGCCCGAGATGAGTGATCACTCGGGCACCAGTTCACTCAGCCAGGATTCCACTCAGCGACCGCTTTCACGGCGGCAGGTTTTTGAACGGCGTCAAAAAAGGCGCTCTTTACTCATCGCCCTGGCATCATCTTTGGCTGTCATCGGACTTTTAGTCGCGCTCATTCCCCAGACTCCAGGCTGGTATAAGGTCAAGCGCTCGTTTTTTAATGGCCCCATTCTTGACGAAACCTTTCCTGCACTGTTGAGAGCTTTCGTGAAAGACATTCAGATTTTCTTATGGTGTGCGCCATGTATTTTGGTTTTGGGAATGTTGTTAGCGATTTGCCGCAACGTCCGCTCCCCGCTCCTCTTTCCCTTACGGCTCTTCGCCGCTGCCTATACCGACATCTTTCGTGGCATCCCAGTGATCTTGACCATCTTGCTGATCGGCTTTGGAGTTCCTGGACTGGGAATGGATCGGCCTTGGAATAGTCCCTATTTGTGGGGCTCGGTTGCACTGATCTTGGCCTATTCGTCCTATGTCTCTGAAGTATTTCGCGCTGGCATTGAAAGCATCCATGAAAGCCAGCGTGCCGGCGCTCGATCCCTTGGTCTGTCAACGAGTCAGACCTTGCGCCACATCATTATTCCGCAAGCAATTCGGCGCGTCATCCCACCATTGATGAATGACTTTGTGAGTTTGCAAAAAGATGTGGCCCTGATCAGTTTGATCGGCCCGATTGAAATTCTGCGGCAAGCCGGCATTGATAAATCCAAGTACGCCAACTTCACGCCCTATGTCGGAGCGGCCATCATCTTTCTCTTGCTGACGATACCCGAAACGCGCTTCGTCGATCATCTGATGTCTCGGGAGCGGCGCCGCACATCTGGGACGGCCGTGCGATGACTCCCAAAATCTTGCTCGACGATGTACACAAATCTTTCGGGACACGATCAGTGCTCAAGGGCATCTCCATCGAGGTCGCCCAAAGCGAAGTCATTGCTTTCATCGGCTCATCAGGTTCCGGCAAAAGCACTTTATTGCGCTGCGTCAATCTTCTCGAATCTATTGATGATGGGGCGATCTTTCTTGACGGCGTTGATATCAGCGCGCCGGGTCTGAACCCCGACCCAGTGCGCCAAAGAATCGGCATGGTGTTTCAGAGTTTTAATCTCTTCCCCCATATGACTGTTCTGCAAAATGTTTCCCTCGCTCCGCACAAAGTTCTCGGTCAATCCAAAAAGGAATCCGAAAGTCACGCTCGCGAATTGATCGCCCGCTTGGGTCTCAGCGACCGCGCTGATGGATACCCCGATCAGTTATCAGGTGGGCAACAACAACGTGTCGCTATCGCTCGAAGTTTGGCGATGAACCCAGAGGTGATGCTGCTTGATGAGATCACTTCGGCTCTTGATCCCGAACTCGTGGGAGAAGTTTTGGATGTCGTGCGCGAACTGAAAAGCAACGGGATGACGATGTTGCTGGCGACTCATGAGATGGGATTCGCAAAAGAGATTGCTGATCGGGTGTGCTTCTTGCACGAAGGTCAAATTTTAGAGTGCTCAAGCCCAGCAGAATTTTTTACCAATCCCACGCACCAACGGACACAACAATTCTTGCAACGTGTGACTGAGGCAGGTCGGCTTTAGCCCGATGAGCGACCGCTTGTGACGCCACACACAACGTTGCGATGAATGCACAATTCAACTTCCTGCTGCAATTTTGCTTGATCCCAAGCATTGATGAAGTCAGCATGACCAGTCAGCAAACTTCCCGATGCCAATTGCAGTTGCGAGGCATCACCTGTCACGGGGTACGTCACCGCGAAGATTAACTGCGGCACGGGAACTGGATGCGAACTCGGGCACTTTCCGCCCGAAGAGTAATGCATGTGCTTTCGATGACCAGCAACATCGAGATTCTTTCCGTCCCAACAATCAGGGAAAGTAACATCGAGACGCAAACCACGAGTGGGTGGACATACCGGCGGTAGTTCCTCACGTAATCCCCCAGCGCCACAGGACCAAGCCACCACTGAAACTGGTTGCGGTATGGTCGCCATATGATCACCTGCGATCATCATTAATCCTGCTGGGAAGGCCGTCACACTCAGAGGGTCGACACCCAAGCCTGCCCTGTAATAGGCCACGCTTTTTTCTGGCGTGATTGACTGCCCTTCATCCAATAATGCAGGTGCCCAATACGAAGCCGTATCAAGTTGCTGTTCACATGTGGTGGGTTGCTCTAGGAGATCTTGTAACTGTGAATCAGCATTGGCAGCGACATTGCCAAAGAATGTGTGCAAGTGCGAAGCGTCCTCATCACCTGGGTAAACAATCGGATCATCACTTAAGGCATGACTAAACGGACATTCAACGACGAATTGTCCAACCCCGCCTTGAGGGCCAGCAATAGGTCGATCGGGTTGACCCATCACTGCCGCTGCATCAACGGGCATGTCCGAATGAACGTGACCACCAGCGCCATCATCATTGGTGCACGCCACTACTAACGACAAAAGCCCGACGAAGAAGAATGCTCTCATTCGTCGGGCCATGTCGTTGCGCTTTCTAACTAAATAAAATCTGACTAGATCAGCTGATCTTGTCAGGCACCGTGATTGCGTCAAGGTCAACGACTGGTGGTGTCGCGCTAGCTACGACACCAGGTGCTGTTGCTGCATCGGGCATTGAGTCAAACACTGGCATCTCCGGAAGAGTTGCTATTTTCCAATCGACTGAAGGAGGCGCAGTTTCCGCGTCCACCAACCATGTAATGACTTGTAGGTCACCAGTCACCCAGTCGCCATCGGCAGTCAAAGGAGTGCCACAAGGCGAGAGCGCCTCGAGATTTGTCGGAGCCGAAGTGGTGTAGGTGTTGCCCTCAAAGCAGTTACCCAAGGTCCACAGATCAGTACCGGCAGATCCCACGGCAATGTCGGCGCGACGGTTGTCTTCAAGCACATTATTGCGCACAGTATTGTCTTGACTGTCCCAAAGAATTCCACCACCTGGCTGAACTGGGGTCAGTTTCTTGCTCTCAGCACAGGTCATATCCCATGCTGACTTTTCGGGCATTTCGTCATTGGGATCGTCCTCAAGAAACGGCACAAGACCGATACCTGTCTTATTGTGATCCCACACTCGGTTGCGCTCAATAATATTTTGCACTCCACCGGCACTCAAAATTCCATTACCCATCGCCAAAATCGCCACATCAATTGCCGGCGAATCAGCCTGGTTATTGGAGTACACCCAGTTGCCGATGATCGTTGTCTTACGCTGCGGGTAACACAATTCATAGCTACCGCTGTTGGGGACAACGCCTGCGCGGTTATTGCGGAAGATTGAACCCGTGATCACAAGGTTGCCACCAGCGTTGGTACCCGAATAGCCAAGACCATTGTGTTCGGCTACGAAATTGCGAATCAACGAATCACATGGGTAGCACTCGCCTATGTACACCCCAGCATCTGGGCTTCCACCACCGTAGGAGTTATCAATGACACCACCTACGGAGTCAAATACATAGACGCCATAGTCACCATTTCGCCAAGCCGTGAGATAGTCGCCGCGATAGCCAGTCACACCAGTCCAGAAAAATCCGTTCTTGGTGTAATTCATGGCAGTCATGTTTTCAAGGGCTACTCCATCGGCTCCAACAACGCGAATACCGTTATCAAGTTCAAAGTTCCCATCAAGGATGACGGTATTGCGATCAAGCCCACGAATAATGATGTTGTTCGTCGTGACCTGTACTGCTTCGGTATAGGTACCAGGAGCGATAAGAATCAAATCGCCTTCGACAGCTGCGTCGACTGCACCCTGAATTGTCGGGTAGTCAGCGGGGACATTAAGAACGCCCTCAGTCGCTGGAGCGTCAGTTGCAGGAGCTCCAGTAACTGGGGCCTCGGTTGCGGGTGAACTATCACTCCCGCCGCAGGACGCTATGACCCCAGCAAGAATAATCACCCCGCAGAATTTGCGTACAGAACGTTTCATCATTTTCCCCCTTGTGATTGTTTACTTTCTTCAAAGGTACTTGCTAGGAAATGCCCGAAGGTCATTTCATGCTCAAGAAACCGTAATTGTCCCAAACATGCCAGCACCTGGCACTCCATGAATTGAGCAGTAGTAGGTAAAAACGCCGGGGGTCGTAAAGACATGGGTGTAGATCGCCTCTGGGACAAAATCGGTGGAGGCCACACCCCATGCGGCAGCTGAGGAATCTGTCGCCAGCAACTCCCGCAATTGGGCATCTCCAGAAACCGAATCGGGAAGAAGATTATGGTCATTGCGACCCCGATTGTCGAACACCACTTCAGTTCCAGCGGCAATTTCTAGAACCAATGGCCGATATGAATTATCTAAAACATCGACAGTCACTGATTCACCCGTAGCAGGCACGGTGATTGCTACAGAGTCAACAGAGGCTGAATCCGAGGACCCACCACAGGCCATGAGACTGATTATCACTACCGATCCGAAACATAATCTCAAAAACTTCATGCGTTCTAGTTTGACCTCAGGCTGTCGGCAATTGGTAGTCAGCGAAGCGTTCCCGAAGAGTTTTCTTAGAGAATTTACCGACACTCGTTTTTGGGACCTCATCGATATAGACGACATCATCAGGAACCTGCCACTTGGCGACTTTGGTGCTGAGAAAATCAAGAATCTCTTCCTTGGATAAGGTTGCGCCTGCTTCAAGCACAACACAGGCTAAAGGTCGCTCGCTCCAACGCGGGTGCATGACGCCAATGACTGCGGCCTCGCGAATGAGTGGATGGGCCATCAATTCATTTTCCAACTCAACCGAACTAATCCATTCTCCACCACTCTTGATGAGATCCTTCGTGCGATCGAGTAAACGAATTCGCCCACGCTCATCGACGCAGGCCACATCACCAGTTCGCAACCAGTGATCCTCACTGAAACTTTCTCCCGCCCGTTCATCGTTGTAATACGTTGAGGCGATCCAGTTGCCGCGACATTGCAGTTCACCGCTGGACTCTCCATCCCACGGCACACTGATCGTCGTACCAGGTTCAACAACGCGACATTCAACACCAAAGACAATGCGCCCAACCTGAGTTCGTAGATCGGCCTGAGCATCGACATCGAGCAGCAACTGATCACCGTCAAGATGACAGACCGCAGCGATCGGGCTCGTTTCCGTCATGCCCCAGGCTTGCAAAATAGGTAGTCCTGTTTGTAAGCGATAGGCCTCGCTGAGAGCACGCGGAACAGCCGAACCACCGCACGGAATGGCTCGCAAACTTGAAGTATCGCGGCCCTTCAACTCGGGTAGAACGCCCATCCAAATAGTTGGCACTCCAGCAGCAATAGTTGGACGTTCGTTGACGATCAAGTTGGCCACCGCAGGGCCCGACAAATCGGGACCAGGCATCACCAGATCGGCACCGGATGCAACAGCGGCGTGGGCTAGGCCCCACGCATTGGCGTGAAACATGGGAACGACGGGCAGGATCTTGTCACTCTCGCTCACGCCCAGACCGTCAGTCATCATCGTGGCCATGGTGTGCAGGAATGTGCTGCGATGGGTGTACACCACGCCCTTGGGATTACCTGTCGTGCCACTCGTGTAACACATACTGGCAGCAGTGTTCTCAGGTACTTCAACGAATTGCGCGGGTTCGGCTTTCGCGAGTAGTTCTTCGTAGTCATATGAAGCAATGCCAGCCAGATCAGCAGGAATCTCGCCCTTGCCGTCATCCATAATCACCAAATGTTTGACAGAAGTAAATGTGGGTAATAACGGAGCCAGCAAACCGAGCAACGACTTGTCAACAAAAATCACTTCGTCCTGAGCATGATTGACGATGTATGTCAACTGCTCGGGGAACAAACGAATGTTAAGAGTGTGCAACACGCGTCCGGTACACGGCGCGGCGAAGTACAACTCAAGGTGGCGTGCAGTGTTCCACGCGAATGTGGCAACTCGACCGTTGCTGGAGATTGCGAGTTGATCGAGAACCGTGCCCACCTGACGCGTGCGTTGGGCCCATTGGGCGTAGGTCGTACGTTCGATACCAGTGCCCGTTGCGGTGACGATTGTCTTATGCCCGAAATATCTCTCGGCGCGATCAAAGAGATGCAAGATACTCAGTGGTACTTCTTGCATCAATCCTGGAATCTGCGAAATTTCTGCCGACATAATTTCCCCCTCGTGTGACTCTCTGAGCGTACTCTCGCTTAGATTGGCAGAGTATGTCCGACGCTGTATCTCCTAGCGACCCTGCCGAAATGGTTGGCTCAGTCCGGAATCGGCAGTTGATCCTTGTTGCCTCGGCAACACTTTTCGCTTTGGGAACCTTTGGTAGCAATGTCGGGCCCGCCTGGGTTGACGAGCGCCCAGCGGTGGTCTTGGCTCTCTCAAGTCGCAACCGCAATCTTTTCGCATCTGTCCCCTTCATTGATCCCTTGCCATTTGTCTTGATCGGCTTCACCCGCGTTTTTATTGCTGGGATGGTGCTCTTTTTTCTAGGTCGCTGGTATGGGGATCGCGCCCTTGGATGGACTGAAAAGCAGGTCGGTGAATTGCCGGCGATTTACCGCTGGTTCGCCAAGGCCATGGACCGCGCTGGTTGGCTAGTGATCATTTTTTTCTGTGGGTCGAACTTGGTGTGGATGATGGCTGGTCATCGCCGCATTACACCGATCAAATATGCCTCGCTCCTCGCCACTGGTATCGCCATCCGCCTTGCGGTGATGTGGGCAGGAGGCAAAGCCTTTGAAGATCAAATCAGATCATTTCTCCGATGGATCGAGTCCTACCAGTGGTACGTCGTCGGCGGATTATTTGCTCTTTCGTTTCTGCAGTCCGCTCGCAAGAACCGCAGCAGAACCTCTCCAGTAAGTAAAGATCTTGAGTATCCAAGCGAACAGTGATCCCGTATTAACTCTGCAACAAACAGCATCCCAATCAATCCCCAAACAAAGGAAACTTCATGACCATTTCAGTAGGAAACCAAATCCCCAATGTCACGCTGCATGTTCTTGGTGACAATGGCATGCCCGCCCCCGTCAACTCGGTTGATGTATTGGGCAAAGGAAAAGTTGTTCTGTTCGCCGTACCTGGAGCATTTACACCTGGCTGCTCACTGGTCCACTTGCCTGGTTATGTCAAGAATCAGGCCGCCCTTCGCGCCAAAGGTGTTGACACCATTGCCTGTGTCAGCGTCAATGATCCTTGGGTGATGGATCAGTGGGGTAAGAGCAGTGGAGCCGAAGGCATCGTCATGCTCGCCGATGGTTCCGGTCTCTTCACCGCCGCTATGGGACTTGCTATGGATGGTTCAGGCTTCGGCCTTGGATCACGTTCACAGCGCTACTCGGCAGTCATTGAAAATGGTGTCATCACCGAACTCAATGTTGAAGAAGGTGGCGGGATCACCGTCAGTGCTTGCGAAATCGTTCTTGAACACCTCTAAGACATCGGGCCAGGACGACTAGGTACTACGACTTGGTACTACGACTTGGTACTACGACTTGGTACTACGACTTGGT
>CALGTP010000109.1 GCA_937902105.1 uncultured Actinomycetes bacterium | reverse complement strand
TGCAGAGAAGTCAGGACATGTTATCATGATAACCCCTGGGCCGCGGAGTAAACCGAAAAAAAAGAGAGAGAGTATTTGCATTTGATCACTTACCAACTGGAGATTCGTACTGTCTGAACTCATAGACTCTCGTGCTCATGCTTGGATTAGTTTTTTGCACATGTGGTCATTCTAAGTTTGTGCAAAAACTTTGTTGAAGCAGTAGACTAACATGCAGCAATTACTTGTTTATGTTAGGCAGCCATGGTGTACCATGCCTGACCTTTAGTGTCAACTCAGGTGGCCTACATGGAAGAGCATGGCATTGACGACTACGGTCCTGAGGCGGTGAGCTTCGCAAACGAGCTGAGGCGCGCGGTCAAGATGGCGAACCAGCTGGCATACGACCTGGACGGTCATGAAAGGAATGCCCTCTTGGACGTTGACTGAGTGTTGCTGTCATGTAGGATTTGGCAGTCACATTGGTGCACTGTTAGACTATCTGCTTGAATGCTGTTTGGATCCACACAGCTACCTTTGCAGAGAGATGTCGCCAGCATGGCGGCGTCTTAGAAATTTAGATATGTAGCAGTCCTAGAGTTGTCATGCTGCTGGTTGTTTCTGTGTGTGTTGATTGGCGTTTGCCCTGTCAATGTGTTTTGTGATTGATATGATTGCAACTTGCTGGTGTGTTTCTTAACATAGATGCGACATACGTTGTTCAGAGTGTCTGTGTTCGGGACAGAATATTTTTTCGGGGCGCCTGCCTTCAAATTAAGGGAAACGTTTGTGAAGGTAGTAGTTGTTAGCTTAGTGCAACAATTTGTGGGCCGTTTTCCTAATCTTCATTTGGTTACTAGCCTATGTCTTTGTGGATGGAAGGCGCCCTGTTCAGTGTTTTAGGGATGTGGCTGAGGAGCCTTCAGTGTGAATCTGTGGTGTGGGGATAACTGCCGTGGATGTCAAACAAAAGGTGTTGTTGTCATTGTCGTTGTCGTTGTCGTTGTCGTTGTTGTTGTTGTTGATGATTCATTGGATTCTAGGATAACATTACACAAGTTAATGACAGCTGCAGTTTGTTCGTGACCATAACCATAGGTGTGCGAGGTTAGCACACTTGCAGCAACATAATGCAAAAGGCACACCTGCGTCATGTTGAGAGCGTTTCTATATGTTCTTACACAATGAAATATACCCTTTGGCTTTGGATAGTTGTTGGTTTCTGGTTGCAGTTTGAATAAGCTAGCTGGTTGTCTTTATCCTTCTTAGTGCCTTCAACCTTTCGCAAGTTGACAGAATCAGCGACAGCACAGCAACAGCTTGGCTATTGTGAATCGAGAGGTCAGCCGAATAGGTAATGTGTCACTTGGTTGTTCTTGAGAGGCAGCTATGCAGAAATATACATGGAGCCCTTAATGATAATTGGTTTTCGCTATGGACCATATCATGTGTGTGATAGATTGGTTATTGCTTGGTGGGAGTGCGAACCAACAGTTTCCAGTGAGCATGTTGGAACTATTTGAGCTTGCTTCAGAAGCAGCTGGCAACTCTCAGTTAGTGCAAGACACACCTGGCAGTCGAGTGCAAGAACAAACACATGACAACATGTTGGCAACATTATGGACAAGTGCTGGCCACATCAATCTTTGAACAAGTGGCGTGTTCCACCAGATAGAGAACATTGTCGCACAATTTGCGACACACACATTCGCAGTCAACTACCAATCATAAGCGACTGGACGTCCAAGGCTAGTGCGTGCCTCCTCGATTCCAGCTGATCTTTGTGAGGTCGGCATTGCCTTCGCGCTCGGGGTTTTTATTCTTTTAACTAGCTCTCGTAGGCTGACAGACCTAACAGTTCGAAAACCAATGAATAGTTACTTTGGTAGCTGTCGTGTCTTAGCGCTGTAAGTTTGTAGGCCCCAAACCCTTGAAATGCTTAACGAACATGTTTGTGTTTCAAGAGTGTGATAAATCACTGCAGTCGTTGAATGACCGGCCTAGCCGCTCCTGCAAACTGTAAGCAGAACAGTGTAGCATTATACGCCTTCTAATATTTATTCCTCTGGCTCACAACGCCTACCCTATTTGCCTCTTGGAGTGGTTCTGGCTTGCCTTATGGCTGTGTTGCTGCTTGGCATTTTGAAGTGCGTAGCTACTTGAGCAAGAAAAGCAAACTAAGGATTCGTGTGCTCTTATTATGTTTTGCGTGAATCTATTTGAGTGCTGACTTTTAGGGCATTGGATTGCATATTTGCGAAGAGCTGTTGTGCAGATTCTGTTTCCGGGCCCTCTGCTCTCAGGTGCAATGCAGCCTGGCAGCAGCTCCACCTTAGGCGGACGAGGTGGGATTGTGTCTGGTGGCATGTTTTAGTTAGTGATTGGTTGAGTGTTCTATCGTCCTGGTCGTGGTCATATGCCAACTAAAATCTGGATGTTTGTTATTTTCCAGGCACTTCTGCACAAAATCAGCCTGGGCGCAAAATGGTTTATAAGATTAATTGAAACACGTGCCCAGGTCTCAAACCCGACCTTTTTAAGTTCACAGCTTATGTTATTCCTAATTTCTGACTTCGGACACATTGCTGTGGCGGCCGTTTAGAATTATAGGATCAAGTGTTTTCCCCTCCTCTTGATAGTGTACATAGTACCCCTCTACCATGGCATGGAACCAGAACAAGGGCCAAAGAAAGGTGCAGGACAGTCGCGGCAGCTGCGACAGGCCGGGGCCCTACGATCGCCCCGCCATCGATGACGTAGGCACGGACGTAAGCAAGGGCTATGGTGGCAGTGGCAGTGGCAGAGGCAAGGCCGCGGGCAAGGACGCGGGCGAGGACGCGGGCCAGGCCAAGGCGGACAAGGGCAAGGCCAAGCACGCAGGCAAGGACGCGGGCAAGAACGCAGGCAAGAACGCAGGCAAGGACGCAGGCAAGGCCAGGCTTGACATTACCTGTGACGGCAGCCCTCTGAGCGTCTTGGGAAGGGATTTCTTCAGCAGCGTTATCATCGGCAGCGTTTACATCGGCAAAGGATGCATCAGCAGCAAGGGCAGCCACGAAGGTGGCGGTGCAGGGGGCAGCAATGGTATGGGCGGCGGTGCAAGGTACGAGGACGAGGACAACGGCGGCGGTGTAAAGTACGAGGACAATGGTAACGGGGGCGGCAGCTCGGGTAGCGACGGGTACGTGGGCAAAACCGAGCCTGAAGCCGAGCCATGAGTGCAAGCACACAGTTTTGTCCTACATCACATAGTTCTGAGCAAAACACGACTCTAACAAATAACAGCAAAACAAACACGGTTATCTTCCACATAATTTAGGACATGAATAATCGAATCAAAGCAAAACAATAACTGATGTGGGACATACCTAATTCATACCGTTTCCCGTGGCCTAGGTAGGGGCTATGACAAATTCCGGTTTCCCAAGGCTCTCTGGCATAGTCAAGAGAGGTTTCCCATCACAAGGAAAAACACATCTGCTTACATGATCGTGCTGAGTGAGTGGCCCTTGTTTCGAGGGAAACTTGCCCAAATCAAGAAATTAGCTGTGCGAATATAATCTACTTGATTTCATAGCTGTGCCCCGTTCCTGGTAACTTAAATTGTGGCTCCGACAGGGACCCATAGGGTTCCCGTTGCAATTTACAAGTTGGTGCAACTCATGTTCTCCCAGACATGATTTCTTCAAACTATTGATGATTTTGATATTTATTATTTTGCGTTACCTGTGATAGTGTGCGATGACATCAAATCTGAGCTGGTGTGGTTTGAGCTGATGTGTGAGATGTTGTTTATTATCAATAATCGTTTCTGAAACAGGGGATCGGGCAAATCAGCATGTCCTTCCCTAGCTTGAAAACAACATCCACAGCAGACTCCAAACAACACCCTTCTTGTTTAGCCACTGCCTACGCTGCGTGAGTTGGCACTAAAGTTGGTTAGAATAGTGTATAGTGCTCAATGGAATGTCGCAAACGTAAGGAGTCAACTGCGGCAAAGCCCCAATTAGTAACATGAGTTAGTGGACGTTTTATTGCTTGAGGATTATGAGACATCAGCTGTACTTAGCCACCCTAGTGCACAAGATGTCGATACATGTTGAATACATGAAACCATTGCTAATACTGAAACCTCTTGCCATTCCATGCCCCCACCCCCCTGCTCCCTCCCCTGGGCTCACCAATCTTAGTTGTTGATCACTTTGGGGTTTGTATTTCCTATCTCATGGTTTGTATGATTTGCACATTTAACTGCCCAAGCTGAAACCCCTGCAGCTCAATCATATCTGTCGCTGATGTGTAGCAGCCATGCGAGACTGGAGCCGTGGTCTGAAGACTAACTATGTAGTTTGGGCTCTGGCCGCGACTGACACCCCCAAGGTGTCGGCCTTAGATTTCCAAAGACATGTCGCTGGTCAGGAAGTGGTTGGTGGCGTGATTACTGGGCAGGGCTGGTTGTACACTTGCATATAGAATTTCTACCGGGTAGGACTTGTCATGACAAAAGCCCACATAGATAAGACAAGCGGTCCATGTGTTTTATCTGAGAGCCAATTTGTTTGAAACCAAGGTCATGGTTTTTGCCGTGCTCATGATCCTGTGGTCCAAGAACTTGATATGTCTCGCAGAGGCAATTGATTGCAAAATGAATACTTTTGTTGTCACACCTGTTGTTGCTTCAGTTGCCCTCAGACTGTTTCATGTGACTGTGTGCAATGAACTGTGTCGTATTTGTTTCTGTAAGTCCGATGGGGTAGCACGACAAACGTACAACATTGCCTTCTTTGTTTTCGCTGATTGTTGTGAAGGCCACACATCACTCTTGAACTCTTGGAAGGTCTATGCGTTCCTAGAACTATTCGCCGGGAAGGCAAATGTCACTAAGTGCATTCGTTATGCAGGGCATCCAGCTGGTAAAATGGATATCTCGTACAACAAGCCCAAGATAGGCAAACAGAATCACATGGACATCTTAAGCCCTGCTGGATTTGCGTTCAGGCCTCAGCATCGGCCTTCAGCTTGCTGAGCCTGCAAAGGTGTCAGCAGTGCTCTTGACATGTCCATGATGATTTGCTAAAATCAGTGTCTTGCTGTGGGTTGTTTTGCTCGTGTGTCATGATTGCGTTAAACCTTTCAAGTGTGTTCAAATTGTCGTTTAGGCTGGTTGCAATTGGAACTAAGGTTGATCATTCTGTCAATCTTGAACTGCCAACTGGGGAACTTCTGTGTCCTCATTGCCCTGGTGTGCAGTACATGGGTCCCAGTGAACGCTGGGACCTCAAAGCGGTCAGTCACCAACCCACTTGGTGACGACAGCGTCCCAAGTGTGCGTAAAGGAAATGTGATGGCTGCCAGGCATGACATTGAACAACTTGTTTTGTCACGGTTCTTTGTGGCCTAGGCACGCTCAATGGTATGTGCATGCTGTAGGTAAGCTAACACAACAAGTGTGGAGAAACACAATGAGTGTGGAGAAAGGTGTTGTTGAATAAGTCCATCTAACACTCACACTTGTGATTTTTTATTTTGGAAACCGTCAGATTTCAGCGTTTTTTGCTTCCCCTTGCAAGGGTGTGTCTCCTGATCAAACTGATAGTCGCCTTAGGGGGCACCTGGGTTTTGGAGCATCCCGGGGGCTCTGTTGTGGAGTGGATAATGCGCTTCAGAACCTTGCGATACTACTTCAAGGAACCTCAAGTTTAATTTCTGCGCATGCTATACCATTTGCTTGACATTCAATTCTGTCAGTGTTGCTCTATTTCGTGTTAGCTCACATCATTTAAGTCAATGTTATTTGTTTTTGAAACGATGACGGTACATTCAAGGTGTGGAAAGTCTCTTGGTGGATGATCCACTATGGCTCCAAAAGCCCGAAAAGACATGTTGCCTTCTCAAACAACAAAGCCATTTCCAAGTTCTACATGGGCCAGTTGAGTCACACTGACAGAATGAAGGCCTCCAAGAGCTTCAAACCCGTCAGGAAATACATCGACAAACATGGAAAGAAGCGATTCTCTGGAACTGCAGACCTGCGTGAAACACAGCATCTTGCCTGTTCTTGCTGCTCTTTGTATAACATTTGGAAAGCACTGGGGTGTTAAGTGTCGATGCTGCACAGTGCCGAATTATACCCACACACATTTAAGAACCATTAGTCCGAGCTTTAGGCATGGTTGAATAAGTGCGATGATATTGGCATGTTGTGCTTGTTTTTACAACCTTCCTTGCCTTCCTGATATGATTACTTCTGTTCGTGTCATGTGGATGCTTGCAGGTAGCTGGCGACGGAGTTCTTTTAGCCACGCTCATGTGTATATTTTGTCCCATGCTGGCTAGCCCATGTGAGGGAATACCCAATCAACTTTGGCATGAAATTTGTTCGCATGCTGCCTGCGCTTCGTACTGGTGGCGGTGGGCAGCCCATCCTCGATAAGAAATCAGTCGCTGCCCTTGATGCGAAGGCGATTTTCGAGTCAATGAAGTTTGACGATCTCTGGGAGGATGCAGAGATGGTGGAGGTGCTGCAGTACCTGAAAGGGAATTCTGGGTTGGAGATCCCAGAAGAGTGGAAGAACGTCCTGCCCACGAAGCTCTGAAGCGCAAACCCTGAGCTTTCATGAGCAGTGTACCAATTATTTAAGAAACCAGTTCGCCCATGGGCAAGTCAACCACTTTTATGATAAATCTGGTTTTCAAAACCCGTACCCGTAGAAACACCCGTAAAAAGCCGTAAAAACCCGTAAAAACCCGTAAAAACCCACATTCCAAAACCCGTACCCGTAGAAAACCCGTAAAAAGCCATAGAAAACCCAACACATTTTACGAAAAAAACAAATATCTTGGCATTTTTCATTTTGGGGTGTTTTGGACGAACTTAGCATGTTTTGTCAACTTTTGCCCCTTCATATCAAGAATTGCTGGTGCTGCTTGTGATTGTGGTGCTCCTTTGGATACCATGACCCTTGATATGAGACTGGATGCGTGTGGAAACAATTGCATGACCTCGATACGTGATTGCACATATATTTGTGTAGGTTGCTTGTCTCAGTCAATTCCAAATTCAAGCGGTAAACATGTTAAGTGCTGTATTTGTGAGCCGATCTATGGTATAGTTGGTCCATTGACACAAATGATATCTGTGGCTTTGCCCTTCGAGGTCCTATTTATTCGCACTGGTTCATTTCGCTGTGACCAGCTCAGCCCAAATATGTTGATTTATGATTCGTCGGTGTGCTCATCACTGTCAAATCTCAACTGCATGGCTTTGATGCACTTGTGTGAGACCGACATGTGTTGCTTTATCTGAGCCATTTGGGCTTTGTTGGAACATGTCAATTGGTAGCAGGCCTTTGGTCTCCAAACAGTGGAGCTGCTCTGAGCTCACTGAAGGATCTCACAACATGCTGAAAGATGTTAAGCACGAACATGACGATGCTGATGCTGCCACGCCTCGCCCTCCCAAACGAGCACGCAGCCATCCTGAACAAACACTAGAGTGTAAGTTGGAGGCATGAGCTTGCAACACACTTATCAAGAGTTGATGCTGCCTAGTTAAGATATCATTTTCAATCGTGAGTTGTTGCCGTGAACCACATGGCTTGTGAGCATGCGACGTTTCTCAATATTACTTCTGTGTGATCTTGGTTCATTTCTAATGTGTGTACATGTTAACACTTAATTAGTTCCTGGGCAGGCGATGGAGAAAGAGTTGGCTGCGCTCAGGGCATCCCATAAATTTCAGGATACTCAGTCTGTTTCATGTACCTGTTTGATAATTGTTGTTCTTCGTTGTGTCTTTTCTTTGTGTGCTATGAAACATTATTGCTGTGGTCGTCGCAGTGACTCCTATAAGGAGGCACATGATGCACACGATGCTCCGTCTGTGGGTGATATCACTCAGCCAGTTGCTTGAATAGCGTCACCTCCATATAAACATGAGTCCTATTTAATGGCCGATCTTATGTTGGTGCTGCTGCTGAAGTGTCGCCTTACAACTGCTAAATATGTAAGGCTGGCATTGATGCCTTGGAATTGATGGGTCGCAAGCCACATCATCCGGTAAACCCATCGCAAGCTTGTAGGACCAACAAGCGTTCTCCATCTACAGGTTCGGCAGATGCGACTACTGGTCCTATCAGTAAGAAACAAAAGCCAGTGATTAAGCACCCTGCCACTATTGAGGACGCAGTGCCCAAACCGTCGGCGCAAGTACCTGAACAGGGTAATGGTTCGGGCTCACAAGGACAACGTGACAAGGATGACAAGCACGAACAGAACATGAATGCGATGTTTGAGGCATGAAGTTATGAAATGTGAACTTTAAGGTGGTCGCACGCCGCAACTTACAACACAAACTCAACACCGATGCTGTGTTGCATGTTCGTCTTTGTGTGGTGTTTATCACACTGTGTAGAAATACATAATGGCTTCTGTCTAATAGAGTCTTGACTTGCAAACGTATGACAGTTTGTTTATCGCATTTGTCTTCCCTTGGTGCAGGCCAACCAGAAGTTGCACAAGGATCTTCATGACGCTTTGGAAATCATCAAGAATATGAATAAATCCACTGAGATCTCGCCTGATCCAACGACTCCACAAACACGAAGGACAAATGACTCTCCAGTGATAAAGCCAAACGACCGACCTACAGCCAGATGCTCACTGCCAAAAAAAGCTACCCCTTCACCAACCCCTTCTATGCGCTCTACAAGTTCTGAATCTTTGGGTGTTGGCAGCGATGAACAGGATAGCACACACAGATTGGACTATGTTAGGCCCTTAAAACACATGTGTGCATCGGCTCTTCTCTTAGTAGATTATCTTTTGGTAGTTATGTCTACCAGATTGTTCTTCTGTGTTGAGGAAACAGGTGATGTAGCAAATGGTTAGATTCTTAAAACTGGGTCTGTCACAGCAAACTTGTACCCCTAAAGGACAAGGGGGCAGCTATGTCAACGGGAGCCGCAGAGCAACGACTGCGCCGCCTTTGCGAGATCAAGCCTAGTGGCAAATGCTGGGTCCCTATGGAAGTTCATGATCTTTGGAAGAAAGGCGGAGAAGGAAGAGACAAGCTCTCAGATATCTTGGAGAAGTGCAACTGGGATAAGGCTGGAATTCCCAAAGTCTTGTTTTATAGAAGACCGTAAGTCGATGCAGTATTTACACAAACGACGTATTAAGCCACCATGTTGCATGATCGTGAATCACATATGTGCTTGCTAGACATCGTGTACGCATATCTGTGCATAGCTTGTGCGACACCACATCCTTGGCATAAAGGCTGCTTTCCAGAAGAAGATCATTAAATTCAAGGAAGTTTCAGACCTCAAGTCGTTAACCCTGGATGCTGGGTGGTACACGGAAGCTGAGATGAAGAACGAACTGAAGTGGGCCTCGTCGACACCTTACTTCTTCAACATGCAATGTTTTTGTGATCTCTCTCCTGGTGTGTGCTTCTGTTTTTTCTCTGCTCATGCCTTGCTTGCGAATGCGCTCATCTTCCTAATCTAGTCAAACTGGTAAATCAAAAACAATCGAGCCTGGCCAGGTCCTACGTCAAGTCTGTAATCGGCTATTGCAAGAAATACCCCAAGAAGCTCACCAAGTGACTTGCCTTTATGTGTACTACACACATACCCACACACATACACACACATGCACACACACATGCACTTACACATACATACATGTAGCCGTATGTGTGCACATATTTGTGACACTGTCTATGGTTATGTGTGCTGTATGCACATTGATGTGTATGTTGAGCAGCAAGCTAAGCTATCATGTGCATGTGCATGCACGACACATATGCGCTCGAACTCTACACATGTTCATATGTAAACCTATCTGTGTATGTGTGTTGGGTAGGTAATGGAAGTGAGGTAGGTGGGCAAAGGTAAGTAAGATGTTTTCGGAATGTAGGTTGGGTAGGTAATGTGGTTGATAAGGTAGGTCTGGCAGGCAGGTGGGGTGGCAGGTAATCCATGTGTGAAGGACAGGTAAGTACATAGTTAAGGTAGGTAGGCAAACTAGATTGGTGGGGTAAGTTGGTGAGGTAGTGTAGCATGTGACGGTCTAAGCAATGAGTCTGAGCAGTAAGATATGAGCAATAAGTAGTTATCAACGAACTGAGCAGTAAGTAATTATTACGCTAAGCCCCACGCCCGAACATTCATGACACCACCGAGCCTAAGGGCTGACAAGTATGACCAGAAAGTTATGCGCTTCTGGATCGAAACTAAACAAAGTGGCCAGAATGTTAAGTCCGACTTGGAGAAGACTGTGACTCAGCAGGAACACGAGCAGGCGGGTTTGTCTTTCTTCGACGGTTTTGCAGTTCAATGAACATGCAGCTGATCACTTGATCAAAATAATTTGAGGTGCGAGCGTGCCATGACAAGGCTCATCATGTTGTAGCTCACATGTTACATATCATCAGTGACTAGAGCTGAACATGCGGAGTAATTGCTTATTGTTAACACACACACACACACACACACACACACACACCGCCCCTTATGTCTTAAGTTTGTTTGGTCATTTCGTGGCAGGCCTCCGATTGTAGTGACATGGAGATGATGGACTATGCTCCAGATTTAAGCGTGGTGAAGGAATCTGTAGCTGACCTTGTTGAAGGTGAAGCTAAAGACATGGGCAGCGAAGCCGAGGATAGAACTTCAAAAGCTAGTTCAAATTGTGTTATTTTTTACATGGGGGCAAACTGAAGTCACAAACAGGGGTCTTTCCATGTCAAGTATCTATCAATCTTCGTTGGAGTGTAGAGGAGAAGTCTGCTTTGCAGAAATTCATGGACTGCCTCTTGTCCAAAACCGCGAAAACTCACGATCTTATTGGCCAGCTCGAGATGGTCCAGGAGGAGGGCAATGAGACGTGCCGTGCTAAAAAGCAGGTTTCTTAGTGGTGGTTTGTCGCTGCTTGGTTTTTGAAACAGCTGTGTAAAATCAAGGATTCTGTTGTTGTGTGTGTGAGTGTGTGTGTGGTGTGTGTGTGTGTTTGTGTCATGTCATGTTCCCCCTAGTAGTGCGCATGTGGCGCCTGAATTAAGAAGTGCCGAGGTCAATCGATTTCATGACCAAGTCAGCAGAGCATCTCGACAATGAGTATGAGAAGTGTGCTTTGCTGCAGTCGGAAATTGCAGCTGCAGGTGGAAAGGTCACTGCTACGATTCATGCTTAGTGTTATCATAGTCAACATGTGTGTGGGCGCCTCCAAATAATTGTCATTTGTTCGCATAATAAGTTCTATCTCTTCTTCTCATCCCCCCTACTTCCCTGCACTGCAAAGTTACCCTCGGCTAGTATGTTTCATATGTATATGTATTAGCTTATACCTTCACATCCCCTTCCCAGTGTTCACTTCACCAAATCATTGGCAAGCTCAGCCAGACACGAGTGTGGAGTTCATGCTGGCAGTTCTACAAACCATATGCTTGAAATGAATTGAAACTCTCGTAGCAAAAGCACTCACTCCAGCAACTAAGGATTCAAGCCAAGATTGATGGGCAGATCCAGCTCAGCACAGCAGTGACGCTCGGATTCAATTCATTGCTGTTTCTGCTGGCTTTCGTTGTGCGACCAACAAAACCTGCCACCTCAGTGGCAGGGGTGAGCTTTGATATGCTTGAAGCATGCTGAGGAGCAGTCGCGTCACGGCCAGGGACACACAAGCCAGGCCATTGCCTTAGACATGTTTTGGTCGAGTGTGCGTGTGTGTGTGTGTGTGTTTGTGTGCGTGCATTTCTGGAACTGGGTGTTGGCATGTGTTTGTGATAACGTTCTCACGGTCTCAAATTATGTTATGCCAGGAACAGCTTTGATCACTTAGTCAGTGTTTGAGTCCGGACACATATCAAGTTCGCTAGCTGCAAGTCATCCTTAGCAGCTGTTAACTAGATGGTGTTTGCATTCTAAACATCTCACGCCGTTGTTTGCGCAACAATTTCGGCGTGAAGTGAATGCCAGAACTAAGAATATCTATACTGGACACAAGGAGTACAGAACATGATGTGTTTACGAAGTTGTTGTTGCATCACTGAATGATAGGCACACACATGATCTGTCCTGCAAGCTTTGCCAAGGAGTGTTATGAAGAGTTTGAAGAAACAGAAAGCTGACAAGATCGAGTGAAAAGTGTGAGTGCAGCTGACAGTCCACACGCGGCATGTCCTGCTCTACGGACTGTTTGCCAAGCATAGTGCTTGACTCCACTTTCTCACAATTAGTTGCCTAACCTTGCAACACCTGGATGTGTGTGTTGTAAAGATGATTGACATGGTCTCTCTTGCAACCATATCACTAGCAAGTCTAACATGAAGACTTGTTTCGGGGAACACGTGCGTTGCATGTGCCACAAATCGTTGAAAGTGTTCATAGCGATAGTGTAGGGATTTTGCAAAACATGTTGGTGTCGTGCTGGTGCTTTTTAGTTGGTGTCAAACATGTGACTGATTAAGAACTGAGAAACATGCAAGTAATGTGAGCTGATGCCTTGGGGGACAGGCGTAAGTCAAAATGACAAGAGTTCTTGAGCTTGCACATGTTTGGCTTAACCTGCAGCTCCGAGCTTCATGTTGTTTGTAAGTGAGCTTCGAGTTTATAGCATGGTTCCTACATATTTAGTGTGATCAAACACATAACAAATAGTCTGGCCTGTCGTGGCTCATGTTTCGGGCCTTGTTTTTCGCTGTTTGATCATATGCTAAGTTCGTCGTTCTGAGCAGTATGCATGATGAGCTTCAATTCAAAAGAACTAACACTGCCCATCAAGATGCACATAACACAAATTGATTAGTCACCTGGAGTCTTCATGATGCCATCCTGATGCGCTGCCAGGTGCTACTGGGCCACTGACAATGGCGCTGGCCAAGCAGTTATCCTTTGGAGCCTGGAACCAAGTGCTCAGCCACTGTTGCGCGCCACATCAGCTTCTATGCTAAATAGTTCTGCCAATGCGAAGGAGATTGTTCATTGCACACGTTTCGAAACTATAACATATGACATTGTACACACTGTGCATGTGCGCGTGTACACATATAGGATTTACCGCTGTGACTGAATCACACATTACTACGAATCCCAAGTTACATACAGCTTGCTACTTCGTCCACAATATAGTTTCAGTGTAGTTCTCGCGAGCCAGCTTGCATTGGGCATCATTGCGTCGAGCTATGCTAGTGCGTGGTTCATATGGACACATAGCTGAACAACAGCAACTTTGACTCACCAGGCACTTTGCCCAAGCGTGTGTGCGTATGTAGGCACGATGGGGTCACGTTTTAAGAGAAGTCTGTCTTCAGATTGCAATGAGATGTTGTGTGCGCTGCTGACCTACACCGACCACAATGGCAATGATAGAAACATTGCCTCTGCCTTAGCTGCTGAGCTTGGGCCGACCAGCAATCTGAGCAGCAGCCTGAGCAACAAGATGAGCCTTCCTGTGGTATGATGCGTTGTGTTTTGTGTTTGTCATCGGTCTTGTTGAGAAATATAACACTGGAGACGCATGCATTTCGCTGTTCGTTATGGCTTTCCACACTTCGCTGCGTTCCGTCCGTAGTTCAAGTGCGCTACCAGTTGTTTCCAAGAGTTACAGCCAAGGAGAGTTACTTCTTTTGCTGCTGAGTTAGCAAAGTTGGACTGTGATGATGCGCTTCCAGAGCTGCTAGACTCTGTGACAACTACACCAGGGAGTTCCAAAGGAAGCAGTAACATCAGCACTGGTGCTGAGACATTAAGTGTGAGCCAGGGCAAGGTGGTGCCTGAAGCAGAGCCCAATGTGTGCCAGAGCAAAGTGGTGCCTGAAGAAGAGCCTTGGTCAATTTACTGGTTCTGGCGGTTGTTTCTTGTTGCCGTTTGCTGTAACTTGTTTTATGGTTTACATGTAGCATGCACTTTCAATTGACATGTAAGGTCAATGAGCAGCTTGAGTCTGAACAAGAGATCTGGAAGAGATTGCAAGTTCTAATGGACGAGTGCAAGGCAGCCGATGGCGACTTCAAAACGCTCTTCAAACAATTTGACATAGGGTGTTATTTCACAAACCCTAGCAAGCCTGCTCTTGAAGGTTATGTGCTCCAACACGCTAAGGAACAAATTGATGTTTTTCGGAGACATGTTGGGTTGCAGGTTTGTGTCTACAAAATAGGCATCACTGCAAATCCATTGGTCAGATTCCACAGCTACAAGCAAAGTAATTATACCCTGATGCGGGTCATCCACATAAGCCCTGATTTAGGGCTCATCAAAATGCTGGAAGCTGCTCTCATAGACATCCATATAGGTTTGACAGGTTGCCGTAACACGCGGTTGGGGGGGGATGGCCCTTTGAACTCCGCAAAGTCGAAGCCCCCTTATTGTTGTTATGTTGTGGGAGCACCTGCTGATCAAAAGAAACGGATTCATTAGTCCCGTCGTGCAGTTCCTGCTGCGGAGCAAAAGCTGCTAAACTGTGCACATCATTCGTGTTTCTTTCTGGACTGAAGTAATGGGGGGAGCGGATTAATAAAGTGACCCCCCACCCCCCCCTCCCTCCCTCCCCCCATTTTAGAGCGGATTAGTGTTTTGGGTTTAATTTTCTTTACTAATCTGATCTAAAACTGCAGAACTTGGACCTGCTATGCATTAGTTGATGTTGTTTGGGGTGTGTTTTTGAATTTTCCGGGGCCGATTTTTTAATCTGCTCTGGCAAGTTTTCCCCCGAATCCTACC
>CALGTP010000108.1 GCA_937902105.1 uncultured Actinomycetes bacterium | reverse complement strand
CACGAGTTTATCCCATGGTCAAACGTAGGATACAAAACCGAAAGTTGGTTGAGCCAAAAGTTGGCGTTCTTCAGAGGTCCGTCATAGACGAAGTTATACCACAAGCGAATGTTGGAAGACAGTAAATAATGCAATTGCAAACATGTTGACAGGAAACAGTACCTGCATGTTCATTCGCAGATTGTGGCCTTGCCCAGATTGTGGCATTACTTCTTAGCCTGGCAGACACTTCTTAGCCTTCTTAGCCATGCCATGATGAATTCGTCTGATGGCGTATGGGTTTGCGAAGCGGCGTGGGCAGCCGCCAATGAGGATGCCATCCACGCCGATTGGGTCCTCACTAGAACGGGCAATGGAACTTTTGGTGGCAAGTTCAATGAGTACACCGTCAAGATAATCAAGGCAATTCTTTGTGACAGTT
The DNA here is from genome assembly GCA_937902105.1 of uncultured Actinomycetes bacterium. Classification (GTDB taxonomy): domain Bacteria; phylum Actinomycetota; class Acidimicrobiia; order Acidimicrobiales; family Ilumatobacteraceae; genus Casp-actino8. The sequence continues at coordinate 1,440 of CALGTP010000108.1, read as the reverse complement.
TCTTACTTTGTTGCTTGCTCAATGCTCAATTCACATAGACGCATCATTTCTAAGCAACCGAGCAATCACAAAACCATGCGACGGCGCTAGAGAGCTCAAGTTGTAACGTGTCATGCGTAGCAGCATCTCAAAAGAGAACCGACAACTGACTCACAACACACGAATGCTTTCTGAGATCTAAACCAATCCGACGACAGGCGTATCCCTTGCAACAGCTGGGTGTCAAAGCCTTCGTCACTTTCCGCACGCAAGCGCCCCAGAGATCAGGGCAAGTCAAACATCAAGCATGGTATCAGTGGTGTCAGTTATTTAATCATCGCCACTTGATGCAATTTAAAGCTGATAAAGCAGCGTAGCTGCAACTCCAGCATCATACTGCGATGTTAGGCTCTTGGTCGTAGAGATCATTGATGCTTACAATGATGGTGGCTTCCGGGTTGGCGACAGCGTTATTGCCATTAACGATCCATGGCTGCACTTCTGTCTATTGCAACCAGCACACCGCTGATCATTGACACGTAGTGATGTCTCATGCAACACTGAACACCCATGATTTACTAATACACGTGGCGCGTTTTCATAGCTGCCACTATCAGATATGTGCATTCACGGTTCGTGTTAGTTTTTGTTATTCTGGAACATGCGAACGCGACAAGTGTATGTGTCGCTGCCGAATTATTCACTTATCATCACCTTGGTACTGCGCTCCCCACCTGATATCAAATATAAAATAAGGGCGACTTTAGCCCGTGTGACATGGCTCCCTTCGTCGCGAATTGCTATGAATGTGAGCTAACCGTTGCGCGGTTCTTGGATGACGACCCCGCTCCCAAGGCCAAATCCTTCGAGTCAGAGCTATTTGCACTCATGTGTGGTCATGTGTCTGCTGACTGTTTGTTTATTTCTTGCTGACAGTCCTGCACTACCAGCGCTAACATGCATCAAGCCAATTATAGCAGCAAACAGAAAACCGTATGATGCCTTGCCTCCTATTGTTTCAAAGGCACAATGTGTTTCAACTCCGAGGTCGCCGAGGCCTCCGATAATGATGTGCCCAGTGACTCCAAGACAAGACAAGCCTGCCAGGGCCACCATCAGAGCCACAACCAGATCCAGAACCTGTTGCCTCCCAGGCAGCCTGGCCCGAGCCCAAACCCAAGTTCAAGCCTTACCCCACGCCGCCGCTCGTGTTGGTCGACGACAGGGCGTACAGGCCACCACTGTTGAATGTCATCGGAACTGACACGGCGGAGTCAAAGCCGAAAGACGGTGAGTCACAGCCAACAAATTCGAAGTTGAAGCCGGAGGCAGGTGAGTCAGGCGCTGAGTCACAGCCAACTGGACTTGAGTTCAACATTGATAACCATTTCAACAAGCATTGGACGACTGGCGCAGTAAAGAGCAATGAATGCCAATATGTGTGATACTACGATCGACTAT
>CALGTP010000107.1 GCA_937902105.1 uncultured Actinomycetes bacterium | reverse complement strand
ACCTGCACCGACACACACACATGCATACACACACATGCATCATGCACATATATAATAACACACACTCACATATGCATGCATATCCAACATATATACATGTATATGTGTGCTACATATGCATGCATATCCAACATATATACATGTATATGTGTGCTGCTACTGGTACGTAGGGGGCAGCAACTGGTAAGTCTGCCTAGCTCTTATGCTCGTAAACTCAGCATCCATCAGCATCATAGGCGGTGTCTGTCCGGCATCTGCCTGGCTCTTATGGCCGCAAACTCAGCATCCATCAGCATCATAGGCGGTGTCTGTCCGGCATCACCGGAAGGCTTTCATGAGCGCACTGATCTGATCAGCATCATCGATGTCCATTTCTGCAGCCTTGGTGCCGCAAACTTGTCCAGCGATGGCAAGCTGAATGGCAAGCATGCACGTAGAGCTAAAGGCATTGCCTGCGAGGTCTGCCTTGTGGTTCTCCGCCATCCCTGCGCAAGCAGTGCCAGGGATTCCTTGCAAACTCAACATGTCTTGCCCAATCAAGAACCTTCCATCAGCATGGGACCAAAAGTGGGCGCCGGGCAGCAGCGTGGGCACGAAGGAAGTCGGTTTGTTGCTGCTCAGCCTGTCAGGCCGCGTGCGACTGGTCGACTGAGAGCTGTCTGTCCATGGATCTCCCACAATGGCGCCAAAAATTATTTGTTCCTGTTCCCTGAACGACGCCAACTCAAACCAAGCGTTAACAGCCAGGGCCGCAGGGCGAGCCAGTGGCCAAGAGAGCTGCTTCTTCTCACAAATGGCCATGTGCTCCCTAACCCACTTCTGGTCCATTTGGACTGGCTGATCCTTGTGGGATTCTTGGCGGCGAGCGAGCTCAGCAGCCAACACTTCACTGCCAGCAGGTTCAAGCAAGGAGCTCAACGGAAACATTGGGACTTTCAGTTTGCCAACCAAGTTCCCAATGCCCATGAGAGAATCATGAGCATCTGCGAAGACGCTGTCATCACCATCTCGAATGCCCACCATGTACACACGGAGTCGGGCTTGTGGTAAGCCGTAATCAGGCGAGAACATCCTGAAGATTTCAACCTTGAAGGCTCCATCGCAGCAGGACCTCAAACAATCAAGGACAATGGTCAGGTTGGAGAGTTCGGAGTGTTCGTCGCCGATGCTATCGACGTTCTCCAAAACAAAGAAATCCAGCAAGCCCTCTTCAAACAATTCTTCGATGATAGCCACAGTGGCGCGGAATGTCTTAACGGATGTGGTCTCCGTCATGTCCTTGGCCATGGCCTCACGTAGCATTGCATAGTTGACGTGTGCCCGTGAAAAGTTCTTGCAACTAAATCCAGAAGTCAAGCCCTTCAGGATATCGTTGTAGTTCGCACCAATTTTGTCAACCAGGCTGTGCATAGCTGAAGTGAGCCTGCATTTGGTGTGGTTTCCACCTCGGACACAAACCCCAGCACCTTTGGCCAACGCGCAGCAGCAGTTGAAAACGCAGGCATCGGGGTGCTCGTGGAGAATGTTGGCGCCAAGGTGCATCTGCTTCCACTTAACGACCTCAGCAACCAAGGGAATATGGTGAGTGAATCGCTTCATGAGCGCATCTGAAAGCGCAGTCGACATTGCTTTCGAAATCAGCTCTGCAGAGCCACTACCACTGCACAATGAGCTATTCATGAGGTGGAGAGGAAGCGTTGAGATCTTGCCAAAACAGCAACAAGCCAAATGCTTGTCTCCATACCCCTGTTCCCAGATAACGACGTCCAACATGTGCTTGGCCATATTCGTCAAGAAATTGTGCATGTCCACTTCTTGAGTGCCTGGTCGATAGAAGGTCGCATAGAAGCCAATGGGATCATTGGCTGCTGTCTCCGTAGGGCTGGGCGGCCTCACTCCTGGCATTGTCAACGTAGATCCATCCGACTGCTCTGACTGGCCGGCCGCGACACCTTAGAAGTAGCAGTGGCCGAAAGCGTATAACAATAATTAATATTATGTCTATTGAAAACATATAATAAAAACTACTGTCCGAATATAGTGAGAGCAATTCGGTTAGCCCTGCCCTGATTTAGCAAACCTCCCAAACATAACACTAATTAAAATCATCTATCGAACTTCCACGAAACAAGAACATGACCAGGGCAGGGCTATGAGGTAAAGGGTCGGTACTAGTAATAATAACAATAGTCAAGTAACTCATCTCATCACCAAGCAAAGCATTGGAACGCCTGTACTCTG
>CALGTP010000106.1 GCA_937902105.1 uncultured Actinomycetes bacterium | reverse complement strand
TGGTACGTTGAATGCGACATAATATCTCCCAAACACTTGCGCGAATCGGCACTTATTCAATTGCCTGTGGTACGAGGAAATACTCCTTCTACAGATCATAAAGATAACGTGCGGGATCTTTTCAGAAACACCTTCAACAACCCTGTGACTTTAGCCGACATTGGCATTTCAGAGCAACGAAAAGAGCTTGCTATGCAAGCTATAGCTCAGGTGTGGACCACAGGAATCTGCAGCCTGAGTGTCACACAAACACCAGAGGTGATAAAGCTCCGTCAACAAGGGGAAGAACAACAAGCTCTGGAGCGCGCTCGAGAACGCGTTGAACGAGCTGTGAAAGATCTTAAGAATAAGATAGCTTCAGAAAATGAAGAAGTCAGACAGATCTACAAACAGATAACGCCAACCTTCGACCCCGAAGACGACGGCATTTGGTCCGAGATCGACTTGCTGGAAGGAGATCCTGTACACAGAGGAGTTGCAATGAGAAATCCGCGCTTAAAACCATTTTGGCTGAAGGCCGAAGGAGGCGAGTGGCAAGGCCTCTGGGAAAAGGGCGTGTTCAAGAAGTGGAAAAGATCCGATTTGTTACCCAATGATCGCGTCTTTACCAGCCGATACGTTTACAAGATCAAGCGATCCGCCAAGACGGGGGAGGCATACCGGTTCAAGGCACGTATGATTGTACGAGGGTTTGAGATGGAAAAGGGCGTAGATTATGTCGATAATTTCTCTCCTACTCCAGGTCTTGCTGTAGCGCGCCTGATGATGTCCCTTGCTGTCGCAAACGATATGGAGCTGCACAAAATCGATATCGAGCAAGCTTTCTTACAAGCTGATAAGCTCGACGAAGGCGTCAACGGCCGGTACTTCATTAACCCTCCTCCTGGAAGTCCCGAGGCAGGCAACAAGAATATCGTCTATGAGGTCTTACGGCCGCTCTATGGTAGTCCATCGTCACCAAGAGCTCTGCACAAAACCATGGACGCGTATTTTAAATCTGAAGGGTTCGATACCATTGGTTTCGAGGAGTCCGTGTGGGTACGACCTGCAGGCGGCAAATACTCGGAGGACATCTATGTGTCAGCTCACGTCGACGACTGCCTGTTGAGTTGCAAATCACTGACAGTAATGGCGAAGTTTAAGGCACACATGTTGGAGCGTTTCATCGGCACTGATGAAGGTGAAGTGACAGAGTACCTGGGATGCGAGCTTGTGAGAGACCGAAAGGCGCGTACAGGACAGTTGATCCAGGCCGGGTATGCTGAGCGTGTCTTGCGCGTCTTTAACATGTGGGACTGCAACCCAGTTGCTACGCCTATGGACCCCAACGTGCGTCTCTCCAAGCTAGACTGCCCTGAAGTGGTTGATCCGCTTCTGCATCGCAAGTATCGCAGCATTGTGGGATGTCTGTCGTATTTGGTCAACATGACACGGCCAGATCTCGCATTTAGTTTCTCCCAGCTCAGCAAGTTCTTACAGTATCCTGGCGAAGCTCACCTCGCAGCAGCCTACCGAGTGTTGGCCTATGTGAAGGGGACACTCCATCAGGGCTTGTCGTGGCATGATCCTGGAGCGGGAAGCCGAAACAAGTTGTCAGGCTGGGTGGACAGCGATTTCGCCTCTGATATAGACACTCGCAAGTCGATGACAGGCTACTTGATGGTCCTGAATGGCGGTCCCATCTCGTGGAAGGCCTCACGTCAAGGTGGGGTTACGTTGAGCAGTAGTGAGGCGGAGTTCGTCGCTGCTAGCCAAGCTGGGCAAGAAGTACTTTACCTTCGGGCGCTCCTCAAAGGGTTTGCATACCTACAGCATGGTCCTACAGAGATTTGGGAAGATAACGCGTCTTGTATCCTTATGAGCGAGAACCCTACAAACCGCGAACGCTCGCGGCACGTGGACGTACGCGTACATTTCTTACGAGACATGGTGCGAGATGGATCCGTGAAACTCATCAAATGCGCAGGTACACAAAACGTCGCTGATGCGCTTACCAAGAGTTTGCCTCGACCCGCTTTTCACAAGCACCGAGAGTTCTTAAAAGGTACAGCCCAATCTTTCTCTGCCTTCTTTGCTAGCGCCGACAAGCCAGCTGTGCCGGCTTACGTCACAAAGAGGGGCAGCCTTTCCTTCTTCAAAGCCCTTCCAATGTGTATCGGTGGATAGATAATATCCATCACTACAGGGGGAGAGCGAAGTAGACCCTTAGGACTACTTGGGGGGAGTCACGGTCTTTGAGAT
>CALGTP010000105.1 GCA_937902105.1 uncultured Actinomycetes bacterium | reverse complement strand
TTAGCCTGAATTTTGCAGTGCGCCGTGGAAAGGCGCAGTTTCTCAGTGGACCGAGATGTCCACCCGGCAACTTTCGCTCCAGCCGGTAGTAGTCGGAGCGGGTGTAGTACGACCAACTTAATACAGCCAATGGTACCGGGCTTGAGCGGGGCCAGGCCCTTGCGTAGGTTCCCCACGCAAGGGAGCGAACGATGGGAACGAGAAGTTGGGAGGAAGCGCCCGGGGCGAGCCCTCCGATGTAAAAGGGTCACTTCAGGTGACTTAGCAAGTGTGCAGGCCGTAACGCGAGTGAACGTTGAGCAGGCCTCGAAATAGGTAATGCGGAAGCCGACCCGCCTGTAAATCGGGGAAGGCTGTCATGGCTGGAGAAGTGAGCGAAGCGCGCATCCAGCCATTCCGCCGGGGTAATGACGATGGCATGTACACGAGGGGAGACTGACGCAACACGGGAAGTGCCTTCGCGTGGTCGGTTGTGACGACCAACCGGGAGCCGGTGACGGACAGACCGGGCGCGAGGGGATGGCGGAGAGGCCCGTAGTATCCGATGAAGCCGGTGTAATGCTGGTGGAGGGAAGGGGCCTTGGTTCAAGACAGACGTTGAATGTGGAAAGGGAGCGGAGATTGGGAAACCTAGCAACTCCGAGTAATCTTCAGAAACTGCAGACAGCGTTACATGCGAAAGCGAAGGCAGAACCTGAGTTTCGTTTCTATGCACTGTATGACAAGATTTACCGCGAGGATATTCTGGCGTATGCCTACGCTTGCTGCCGTGCCAACAAGGGGGCAGCAGGGGTGGACGGCCAGAGCTTCAAGGAGGTCGAGGCGTACGGGGTAGGGAAATGGCTTGGGGAATTGGCGCAAGCCCTCCGAGAGGAGAGCTATCGACCGGAAGCGGTAAGAAGAGTGTTGATTCCGAAGCCCAACGGGAAGTTCAGGCCGTTGGGTATTTCTTGTCTGCGCGAGCGAGTGTGCCAGACGGCGGTGATGTTGATCTTGGAGCCTATCTTCGAGGCCGACCTACCGCCCGAACAGTATGCTTATCGCAAGGGCAGGAATGCACTAGATGCCGTCAAGGCGGTGCACAGTTTGCTCAATACCGGACATCGGGAAGTTGTTGATGCCGATTTGTCAGCTTACTTTGACAGTATTCCGCACGCAAGTCTTATGAAATCGGTGGCCCGACGGGTAATAGATCGGCGGGTGCTGCATCTGATCAAGATGTGGCTGCAAGCACCGGTGGAAGAGACCGACAAGCGGGGTCGGAAGAAGCGAACAACTCCGAACCGGGACAGCGGGCAGGGCACCCCTCAGGGTTCTCCGATTTCACCCTTATTGGCCAATCTGTACATGCGCCGGTTCATACTGGGGTGGAAGAAGTTGGGCCTGGAAAGCCGGTTCGGTGCGAAGATTGTCAGCTATGCCGACGATCTGGTGATCTGCTGCAAGCGCGGAGCCGATGAGGCGTTATCGGCGATGCGCGAGATCATGGGAAAGGTGGGGCTGACGGTCAATGAAGAAAAGACTCGGACGTGCAGCATACCGGATGGTAGTTTCGATTTTCTGGGGTACACGTTTGGCCGGTGTTACTCGACGAAGACGGGCCGAGCCTATACAGGCACGCGTCCGTCGAAGAAGAGTGTCAAACGCATGATCGACGCGATACACGCGGACACCGACCGCAAGTTGTGTTGGCTTGAGGCCACGGAAGTGGTGCAACGATTGAACCTGCGGCTGGAAGGCTGGGCCAATTATTTTTGTCTCGGTCCTGTCAGCAAAGCCTATAAGGCCATCGATAACTACACCATTCCGCGGCTGCGCAGATGGCTCTGTGCTAAGCACAAGGTGGCTGGCAGGGGATACACACTTTACCCTGACGAGTATTTCCAGGAAGAGCTGGGGCTCATCCGCCTATGGAAGTCTACGCAGAACCTGCCGTGGGCGAAGTCATGATGACTTGTCCGAGAGCCCGGTGCCTTAATAGGGCCCGCCGGGTTCGATGAGGGGGGTGTGGAAACGGTAGCTACGGCGAGGATACTCGGGCACCACCAGACGAAAGGGGCGGCCACAGACAAACCAGACCTAACGCCACCGCGCCACATCCCTACTCTACTAAAAA
>CALGTP010000104.1 GCA_937902105.1 uncultured Actinomycetes bacterium | reverse complement strand
ACTGGACGGTAAGAAGGCGTCGAACCATAGAAGCCAATCAAGGTTTTCACACCACTCATTGCAGTTGCGATCTCCTCACTAGTCTCCCCCACAGCACAAATAACTTCCACGCTGATCTCGAAATCGCTTCTTTGGCGACCACTCTTAGCGAAACCGCGTTCAATGGCAGGCATGGTCCGCTCTACAAAGTGACGTTCCGAATTAAAAGGCATGACGAGTAATCCATCAGCTACTTCTGCAGCCATCTCAGTCATCTTTGGACCAAGAGCACCAACGAGCACCGGCACCTTTCCAAAGGGATTTGGACCTGGATTGAAGTTAGGTGTCATCAGTGTGTGCGTCGTCCATGTGCCGCGAAAATCAAATGGTCCTTCCCCAGCGAAGTGATCCAAGATTGTCTTGGTGGCACACACCCATTCGCGCATCTGTGCAACAGGTTTTTCCCAGACTGACCCGTAACGCTTTTGAATATGTGGGCGGATTTGCGAACCTAAGCCGAGGCGGAAACGCCCCCGACTCAGGGTTTGAAGATCATCAGCCGCATAAGCCAAGTGCAGTGGGCTTCGCGGGAAAGCCATCGCCACATTTGTCATCAAGTCAATGTTCGTCGTCGTACTTGCTAAGACCAACGGAAAAAATACGTCATGAGCATTCTCGAAACTGAATAATCCATCGGCTCCGAGAGCCTGAAGTTCGGCGGCACGGGAAGCAGCCTCACTTGGACCTGACATTGCGAGCGAAATATCAATTTTCATTGCATCCTCATTTCTGGCACGTCATTGGATCTTAGGTCTCTATGGCGTAGCACTAGCAAACCCTTGACATGGTAAGACTGAACCATGCTCAGTGATAAAAAAATTCTGATTACTGGTCCAGCAGGCCAGATCGCCTTACCTTTGGTCAAATCCCTGGCGACCAATAATGAGGTGTGGGGAATTGCTCGCTTCAACGAACCAAATACGCGTGAAAGCGTCGAGTCGCTCGGCGTCACCACTCGCGCCATTGACTTGGCAACCGGTGACTATTCATCACTGCCTGACGACTTCACCTATGTCTTGCATCTAGCCGCCTTCAAGACCGAGGGGCTTGACTACAACCACGCACTCACCGTCAATGCCGAAGGAACAGGTTTGTTACTCAAACATTGTCAGCGAGCAAAAGCTGCTCTGATCATGTCAACCCAATCCGTCTATAAGCCTGTGACGGATCCACTCCATGCCTTCAGTGAAAATGATCCACTCGGTGATGTCAACTACGTCATGTCCCCGACTTATTCAATCTCAAAAATTGCGGAAGAGGCAGTCGCCCGCTTTTGCGCTCGCGCCTACAACATCCCTGTCACCATTGCCCGCATGAATGCCTCCTACGGACCCAACGGTGGGTTGCCTACATATCATCTTGATTGGGTATTGGCTGACAAACCAATTGTCACTCGTTGGGACCCGTGTCGCTACAGCCTGATTCATCAAGATGACATCAATAATCAACTTGAAGCATTGCTTGACGCTGCCAGTGTGCCTGCCACGATTGTCAATTGGGCGGGTGACGAAACTCCATCCGTCCAAGAATGGTGCACTTTTATGGGAGAACTCACTGGTCGCTCACCAGATGTGCGAGTTGTTGATATGCCAGGTACACCACGAGGGGCGATCGCCGATGTCACCAAACGACGAGCGATCACGGGAGCATGTCAAGTCTCGTGGAAAGAAGGTATCCGTCGCACCTACGCCGAGCGCCACGCTGATTCAATGAGCAACCAAGTGACCGTTAGTGGTCAGTCAGCAAAACTACTGAACGAGATCGGAAAATTGTCGTGAACACAAACCAAGACATCATCATTGCTCTTGGCGGAGAAAAATCGTGGATTCACAACTGGTCACTGGGAGGTTGTGAGTTCTACGGCGAGATCATGGACGATGCCACGTTTGGAGTGTGGCTCTCAAGCGAACCGATATCTCCTAATGACTACGCCGACCTTGTTGCTCCAGAAGGTTTTCGCAAGTCAGGTGTCGGTCGCAGCCAACACGACGCAGCGTTTTTTCTACGACCTCCGGGAGCAGATGTGGACGGTCCCGTGTCTTCGATAGTCGTTGACGGTCATTCCTTCGGCCTTGTCGCACGACCAGGAAAACCCGAGTCAGGTTTCGCTGGGGTAATGGTGCTGCCGGTATATAAGAGCCACCGTCTGTTCTTCGCTAGCGGTCGCACCTTAGAAATACTTGACACTGGTGATGGCTTTTCGCTTTTACCCCAAGCGGTTGAATCCCATCTTGGACGCCGTAAAGATCCGAGTATTAAGCGCCAGATGCCAAACGGTTGGATCTCGCGGGACATCACACTCAAGGACAACCTTGTCATTGATCTTCCCTGTCCAGCCCGAGTTGCAATCTTTAAGAATGGCGACATTTTTCATGG
>CALGTP010000103.1 GCA_937902105.1 uncultured Actinomycetes bacterium | reverse complement strand
CGCTCGGCTTGCCTGGCCGCATCGGCTTGTCGCTTCGCCTCTCGCGCCGCGCTCGGCATGTTCGCTAGCCTTGGCGGGTGGCCTTTAGGCTTGACGCAGGTGTCACTCAAGGCACCGATGGAAATGGATGGGTCTGAAAAGGGATGAGCAGCGTCAAAGTCACCGGATCCTCGAGCGGGTGCATCTCCAGCGCCGCTCATCATGCACTCGGGCGTCCCTTTTTCGGCATCCACGCAGCCCATGCCATGGTGGCGCGTGACGAGCAGAACGCGTCTGAACGCTCGTCGGACAGCGTCGTCGGATGCCAACTCGTTCGTGGACTCCTCGCACGTCGCGCAAAGCCAATCGCCTTCGATTGGCCCCTCGATGGGCGGAAAGTGGCAGTGCGGGCCGCAGTGGTAGTTGTTATCGCAAACGTCGCAGGTGCGCAGCGTGCCCTCGTCGTCGCCGCCGCCACAGGTTGCGCACGTGTGTGCTTCGTCGCGCCCGCTCTCCGGCGCCGGGACTTGGTCCTCTTCCGGCTCGCCATCCGCACGCAGGTTACCGAGGGTGGAATGCGCATCCGTGCTTATGTCGAATGTGCCTCTGTCCTTAGACTTGAATCTGAGGAGCTTGGCAATGAGATGTCCGTTTCTGCGCCGCCGTTTCTCTGAGCGCCGCCTGGCAGCAGCTGGCTTGCTGCCGCCCATTCTCCCCGTGCCGTCCATGTCGCCCATGCCGCCCATGACCCCCATACCCCCCAAGAGAGTGGAGTCAAACGCCTATGAGCAGATTGGCATGCGAGATTGACAATGTAAATCATTGGCCAGCGAGAAACCGCTTAAGGGCAGCGAACGAGCGCACCGCCTGGTTGGTGGGTCGCAGCGACTCCAGCGGCACATGCGGAAGCACCCACGGGCCGTAGACGTAAAGGTCAAGGCGCCCCACGCCCTTGCCTGTGCGTCGCATCCGGCAGAGCACCCGCCAGCCGTTGAAACCTGGTACGCTGCATCGCAGGTCGCAGTCCGTGCGATAGGCAGTGTCAAACGCCTTGTGCACGTGAAGCCACACTGTGAGCGCCTCGTTGCGGTCCACCGAAAAGAGAGCGGCCGCAGGCGGCATACAATCCGTCACGAGGCCGAGATGCAACGGGGATGGTCGAGGACGCGGCGGCGGATGAGCACGAGGAGGGGTGCGTGACTCGCAAACGAAGCTGAGCAGAAGCAGCTTGTTGTACATTCGGCGCAAGCGTCGCCCAGGATGCCCCCATGGCCGCGGCGGGCGCGCCGTTGCGTCTTCGTGTGCCAATAGGCCGGCCGGCAGGCAGTCCAATGGACCCGCCAGCAGGCGGTAGTCGCGGCTAACATACTTGACGATGCGTGCGAGCTGCGCAACAGTGTTCCGCACGCTGCCCCCGTTGCCAAAGGCGCAGCCTGTCAGCTGCAGCTCGCTGTTGCGCACGGCGGTATGGGCGCCGCTGGTGAGCACATGGAAAGTGGCGCGAGAGTCGCTGCCAATTACGCATGCAACCTGCGCTGGCACGAGGTCAAAGTCCTTAATGATACGCTCGGCGAATTGCACGCCCGTGGCGGACGCGGCGCCGCACATGGCGGTGAGCTCGACTTCGACCAGATTGACGATCAAGGGGCATGGAGGGCATGCCACGCATGGTGCTCGCAGGATCACTTTAGTGCTCGAGCAGACGTGGTACCTGACAGGGCAAGGCACAGGTGGGCAGAGTGCATGCCGCGACCAGGTGACAAAGGGCCATGGCGCCTGCGCCGCGCTCGCGGTATGAGCGCACGCACCCTCGCGCACGCGGCGGCTCTCGTGTGCACATGGACAGCAACGATGATCTGATGTAGTCAGCGATGTGAACGTCGCCCTCGTCATCGCTGGTTTTGTCATTGCCATCAGGGTAGGCGCCTGGCTGCGTGAACACGAGGGCGATGCTCGATGCGTCGTCAGCACTGCCAGACAGCCTCGCCAGACAGCTCTGCGCCATGGCCACGACGTGGCGCCTCAGCTTTAGTGCGTCGGAACCGTCGGGCACGGCGTAGAAAACGTCGATGTCTCCCGGCATCCATGTTGGGGACCGTTTCTCATGGCGAAGGTAGCGATGGAGCGCAAAGGAGCCTGCAATACACGCCCGTCCGCCCAGCAGATCGGTGACGCCGCGAAGCATCTCGACGACCTCTTGCTCCCAGCACTGCTCGGCGGGGACAAAGTCGAGAAAGACACCGGCGCCGCGCATCATGCGCTCGGGTGAGGCAACGTTCGCCATCGCAACGGAGACCGGGAGGCCGCCGTGGCGGTACGCGGCGTCGCTGCCATCCATCATCGGCTCGAGCACGATGGGCAAGACGTTGCCGCCATTCGCGCCAGCGCCGCGCATCAAGAGCTCGAATGTGCTGCCGTCCTGGCTGCCGTCGTGGCCTTTGGCACAGTCGGCGTGCAGAGGCGTGATGCTCGTCTTGGATGTGTGCTCGCACACGCGGCGGCGTCTCCACCGGTAATTTCCGTCGACGTCATCGTCCACGTCAGTCACCTCGTTCTCCGAGTGTAGGATGCGGCGCTTATTTAGCATTCTCTCCGGCGCCCCCGGTTGCGTGGGGCGATTCACGGCTGGCGTTGCCGCCGCTGCGTCGCCGGCGTGATTGCACAGCTGCACCCACAGCTCGTCGAACGCCGCGCCCGTTGTACTGAGGGCTTTGGTGTTTATCGTTTTAGCCACGTCGCAGTACAAGCGCCAGACTGTATGCAGCAGCTCAGGCGCGCATGCCGACGAATCGAAGACGGGCATGCCCGAAATAGGATCATAGCAAAAGCCCGCGTCGTATAGCTGCTGCATAGGCGCCCAGTTGGGAATATCGACGTGGCGAGCGCGGCGCAGGTCGGTGATCATCGAGGGGGTGAGTTTGGAGGCGACGTTGCGGCGGGCTGCGAGCGCGGCGTCCCCTCTGTAGAGGGTCATCTTCCGTTTCTTTCGATACACGAAAGGCACGATCGCTGCCACTTGACCGAATGCAGCGAGCTGCATGCGAGCTGTCACGTCGATGAGGTACAGCGTGTTTGCTAGGGAAGGCGGGAGATTGTCAGGTGCGCAGACGAGTCTAAAGCCCTCGGGCAGTGGCTGCCCGCGCTTATGCGTGACCTGTTCGTACACGCTGGCCTTGGCATTGTACGAGTCGATCGCGAATGCAGCGACTTTGACCTTTGTGCTTCTGACCTCGTCGTTGTATCCCTCGATTGACAGCTTCTTATTCTCCACCAGCTGTTTGTGCGTCTCAAACTCCCGGCTGACTGTCCCGTTGTGAGCCATGACGGCTCCGTTGTAAGCCTTCAGCGCAGGCGCGGTGTTCTGGGACGAGCGGTCGTCCAGGACTCCGTAGTCCTGAGTGGCGATGGCGTGCAACAGCTCCTCGGTGTTCTTCGGCGCCCACGTATTTTCGATCTCCAAGCCGGCCGAGCCCACCTCCGTCTCCTCCGTTGCACCGGACTTGTTGCCCCCCTTCGTCTCGTTGCCCATGCCATCGCCCTCCTCGTCCCGTTCGCCCATGCCGCCCGTGCCGCCCATGCCGTCGGACCTGGCGTCGCTTTCGCTGGCGCCACCGGCGATATCTGGGCCCCACTGGACCCCGGATCCACCGCCGCCCGCGCCGCCGCCGCCGCCGCCCCCGACCCACCCGCCCTCGTGCCCCCCCTCGCCACCGTCACCCCTCTCGCCATCCATATGCCTCCCGCAGCCCCCCTCGGCTTCGTCGCCCTCCGCATGCCCCCCGTGTGCGCTGCGGCCTGGTCGTTGGTCCGCTTCGTCACCGCCCTCGTCGGCCGAATCATCGCCTCGCTCAAGGGCTGGGTCGAGGTGCATCACGACCTCTAGTCGCTTCAAAGGCTCCTCCGCCAGCTCGAGTTGCGATGGGCCGCATTGCTCAACACACCGAACCAAGGCCTTAAGTCGCCGCAGCACGGCACGACGCTGCGTCGTGGGTGCGGTGGGTGGCGCGAAACAGACCCACTTGCGTGTCCCATTCTGTTGCTGGTAGGGTACGGGGTTCGCAAAGCGTACGGCGTCGTGCAGCTTGGTGGCGTGCAGCGAGCCGCTGTCAAGCCAAACGCGCGCCTGCGCAAAGTCGTGTGTCGGGTGCATTGTCTCCTCCGCGTCGAACTCGTCGCGGGACATGGGACCACATTCGCCGAGGGAGACGGCGCCGATGATGCACGACCTGGCGTCTGCGCCCACAGCGGTCTCGCCCACGAGCGTGAGGCCGCGTTTGTTTAAGGGCCTTTCGGTGAGCTCGAGCACCTTTAAGCCGTCGACCACGTTGCACGCCTGCGACGCCTCGAGGAGCATGATATTCAAACCCTCGAGTGATCGGCCGAGCTGTGCTTCGGCCGCTATTCTCTCGACCGAGTCGCTCCCACGTCGAAGCCGGCCGTGAGTGATGGGCGGAGCCTCTTCGTCGTCGCTCTCGTAGTTTGATGAGGTGGCCTCCTCGTCGTTGACCACAAACTCGTTGAGGCTACCCGCCTCGTCATCGTCGTCATCGGCATCGTCATCGTCATCGGAGCAACCCGCTTCGCGGTCGACGTAGTCGTCGCAACCCGGCTCATCATAAACGTGTCCCGCTGCGCTACGCAGGTCCTCGGGCGCGCCGCCGTCGAAGTCGACACAGTCAGAGCGACAGTCAGATCCCGGGCGCTGCTGGCCAACATGCGGCAATGGTTCGAGGAACGTGTGCAAAAAGTTGTGCAAGGAATCGTTAGTCAAGCGCGGCAGCATGGTGTCAAGGAGGGCATCGGCGCTGGACGCAGTCAGCTCGAAGGGTTGGCTAGCCGCAGCCAGCTCGATGAGCTGCTCGGCATATGCGATGCCTTCGTCGATTTTCTGACCTGAAGCCCATACCACCCTGTGGGCATGACAAAAGCGCCTCTTGTGTAATGCTTCGCACGCCTCAAAATTGCGATCGCGCAGCTCCATCAGCATGGAGGCGTCGTCTGGATGCACGGGCAGCGGCCGCCTAAGGCACGGGCGTTTGGGCTCGGCCTCATCGTCGCTGCTCTCGTAGAGCCACTCGTCACTGCCATCATCTCGACGCGCTCTCAGTGGCGGCGCCCCTCGACCACTCTCATCGTCGGCTCCAGCACCCGCCGTCAGCCGCTCTGGCGCACGCCACTCAGAGACAGAGACCGTCGGCTCCCACCCAAACTGGCCGATGAAGGAGCTGGCGGGCTCTTCCAGCCTGGTGCCCTTGTCGTCAGGTCGGGGAGGGTCGTCCGCTGGGATCGATAGGGACGCGCTGCCATCGGAGGGCGGCGTCCACGCGCCGCTCGTATACCAGTGATGGAGCTGCGACGCCCGCTCTGTCGACGGGTAGGCCCGCACGTTGGCCTCCGTCGCAACGAGCGTGTAGCGACCATCCACGGCTTTGCCAAGCTCTGCTTCCGCAACGTGCAACACCATGCCGTCGACATACGAAGCCGACGCACGAGCGCCGCTACGAAGTACGTACAGCAACGCGCTCGTGTCGTAGTCGCAGAGCATCATGACGAGTGACGCTTCCCCCGATGCGAACGTCTTATCGACTGCGTCTCCGCACACTACGGCGATGACGTCCACCGTTGGCGTGCCATTGGCACACGCAGTCGCGAGCTCCACCAGCGGCAAGCATCCGCGTGCGCAACTGGTGATCATGGGAGGTGGGTCCTTGCCAGGCCGCGCGTCCCACCACGCCTTGAGGCCAGCAGATGCCTCCGACATGGGTGGGTGTAGCATGCAGCGATCGATCCAGGCAGTGCAGCGCTGGAAATCGCCTAAGAAACAGTTGAAGCGGGCGCCGGCGACGGCTAGCAGCGCCCCTGGGGCGAATGCAGGCAGCGCGCCCTCAGCGGGGGCGAAGCACGTCAGCGGGCACGAGCGGCCGCCCTCGCTCGAGTCGCATACCACCAGGCTGATGCGGCGCTGCTCCTTGCCCGACGTCGCGCCAACAAATGTCTCTGGTGGCTCCACGCTCGCTACGATGGCGAGCAGGTTGACCGTGTCGGTCGAAGCGTCAGCCGTCGACGCCGCCGCAGCAAGCGACGCGATGGGCGTGAAGCTCAGGGCGGGCAGCAGCGGTGTCACATGCGGACGCACCCGCGCCCAGTGCGCCTGCAGCTCGCGCGCCTCGGCAATGCTCGGCGCAAATTCGACGTCCTCGACAAAGGCGGTAAGCTTGCAGGTGCCTTGATAAGAGTCCGTGCGGCCCTTTAGGACGATCACCTGTCCGCTCTCGCCCTCGATGTGCTGGACGCGAGGCGCGAAGATGGTGACGAGCACGGAGCGATGGCTGGTGTCAGCGATGGTGAGCGTGCGGCGCGACACGTCGATGCCCTTTTTGTTGGGCGCCGTCACCACCGCCTCCGCGGCAATCACCATGGCGACGATGCGCACCCAAGTTTGCGGCGGTAGCGTCGGCAAAATGTCGATGGCCACGAGCGGGTGCTCGCTGGCAACGCTCGGCGGCACGATCGACGCCGGCTGCGATGCCCACCACGCTCGGAGCGCCCGTGCACTGGGCACGTCCGGGTCAATCGTGCAGCGACTGACATAGACGGAGCACTGCACCTTGCCCTTGAAAGTCTCGCAGCGGGCGCCGGCGACGGCTAGCAGCGCCCCTGGGGCGAATGCAGGCAGCGCGCCCTCAGCGGGGGCGAAGCACGTCAGCGGGCACGAGCGGCCGCCCTCGCTCGAGTCGCATACCACCAGGCTGATGCGGCGCTGCTCCTTGCCCGACGTCGCGCCAACAAATGTCTCTGGTGGCTCCACGCTCGCTACGATGGCGAGCAGGTTGACCGTGTCGGTCGAAGCGTCAGCCGTCGACGCCGCCGCAGCAAGCGACGCGATGGGCGTGAAGCTCAGGGCGGGCAGCAGCGGTGTCACATGCGGACGCACCCGCGCCCAGTGCGCCTGCAGCTCGCGCGCCTCGGCAATGCTCGGCGCAAATTCGACGTCCTCGACAAAGGCGGTAAGCTTGCAGGTGCCTTGATAAGAGTCCGTGCGGCCCTTTAGGACGATCACCTGTCCGCTCTCGCCCTCGATGTGCTGGACGCGAGGCGCGAAGATGGTGACGAGCACGGAGCGATGGCTGGTGTCAGCGATGGTGAGCGTGCGGCGCGACACGTCGATGCCCTTTTTGTTGGGCGCCGTCACCACTGCCTCGCTCGTCACCACCACGGCGCAAACGTGGACAGGGCTGCCAGTCGGCACCGTCGACAGTCCAGCAATCTTGACAAACGATAAGTTGTGGGCCGGCAGTGCAGAGTCGTCGCCCACCTCGCGCACCGCCTTTGCCCCAGCGGCAGACAATTCTACCTCAAAGGGCGAGCTTGTCTTGTTGTACTTCTCATTTTTGGGCTTGATTTTGGCTCCCGCGAGCGGCCAGCTGTAGGCCGTGCCTTGCCTGAGCCGGCCGAAGAGAGCGTCGGCGCCGTTGAAGCACGAAATCTGCAAGTCTCCGCTACCATCGATCACCTCCGCGCGAATGACGCGTCCGCGACCCTTGTCGTTGGCCCAATCTTTACACCGCAGCTCCACGAGCCGGCCCTGGATTACCGCGTTGTCGCGCTCCAAATAAGGAGTGAGCTCGCTGATCAAGAAAGGACGAACCGCCGTGGCCGCCGTCATCGGAGTGTTGATGCTCGCGACCGCAGTAGTCTTGCAAGGCGCCGCGGGCGTTGCAAGCGGCGCCGGTCGATGCACGCCCTTTGGCGGCGGCAGCGGGGTAGGGATCGTGGGCGCTGTTATGGGCGTTGCGGCAGCCGACGCGCCCAGCTGCGGAGCGCGCCACAGGTGTGTCGGCCGCGTTGCGTGTGGCGGCATCGGTGGCCTTTCTAGTCCGTGCGGTTGCCTTGGGCGCGCAAGTGGCAGAATAGCGGATGGTGTTCCTCTTGTGGATGCCGGTCGTGGTGTGACATCGAATTCGAGCGACAGGCGCGGAGGTACCAGTGTAGAAGGCGCGGAAGCGGAAGATTGCTGGACGCAGGCGGTGCCGACCTCGACGGCAGCAGGCGGCTCGTCGTCGAGCAGACCAAGCTCGTGCAGCTTCTGATTATTCAAACGGATGTTCTCAAGGCGCATCAGTTCATACGTGCTCATCGTGTCGGGCGTCAGCTCACCGTGAAATTGCCGAATCAACGCATCGCTCACGTTTTTGGCTGGCTCCCATGTGTTTTGGGTCGCATCATAGCCCTGCCATTTGATGAAATACTCCATGCCTTTGCCCGTGTCGCGAGCATCGACCACCGCCTCCACCTCATACACGTCGTCCTGAACGGCATCCATATGAACCATGCGATTAGACGGCGCTGCAGGTACTTGCTGCTCGCCGCCGACTGACGCCGGCTGCACACGCTCCACTGGCGGAGCAAGAAAACGGCGAGCACGATATTCTTTTCGAGCGTGCTCATAGCTTTGCCTGTCTGCGGACCAATCTCTGCCAGTCTGCGGAGGATAGGGCAAATGGGTGATGGGGGATCAGAGAGGAGAGGGGACATGCAGCAGTGGAGTTGGACGACCCGACGCAGGCACCACACGCACCATCTGCTTGTACCACACAGCTGGATCCGATTCTGGACCGCGTGTTGCGAGCACGCGAAACTTCTCGAGAGATGGTGGAGGGTAATCGACGTAGTTGGACGCGTCAATGGACGGCGGCGCCTCCTGCGGGCAAAACTTGGACAAGAGAACTCGACGCTCCTCGGGCGTCATGGATTGGATGCGCGACTGGATGTCGACAGCCGCATCGGCATCACGTGATCGCTTGCGTGAGCCCGGAACGAGGCCGCAGTCGACGTTGCACACCAGCGAGCCTCGGAGAGTCTTGACTGTGTCGTAGTTGGGATGCACCTTGCCACAGTCGCTGCAGATGACGAGTTTTCCCTCCCTATCGCCGGAACACGACTGCATATCCTCAAAGGGGCGCCGTTGTCTAGGGATGTGCTTGAAGGTAGCAATCGTTTGCAGGTAGGAGGGCAGACGCTCGATCATGATTTTGCCCAGGGTGCGCAGCGTGACGCCTTCGTAGTGGCCTACTGAGCCGGGGATTTGCGTGAACGAGAGCGCCACGCGCCCTGGAGCGCCATCAATCGCCTGTGCACAGAGCGAGAGCAAACACGTGTGACCTGGACGCTGCGTGTCCGGGGTACACACGTGGTAGTTCGCACCACCACGAACGACGGCGCCGCAGTGCTTGAGTCCAGCACGGCGACGTAGCTTTGCAGGAAGACGGCGGAGACCGCGACAAAGATGCTGTCTTGGGGATGAAACAGAGGGGCGCCGCGTTCGTCCACACTTCGTGCGCGTCGCTCTGCAAGGTAGCGCTCCAAACCGTCCTCACCGTTGTAGAACCCTTTCTCGCCGCCCATGATGCACAACAGATCCCGCAGGCGCTTGAGGTGGTACATCCTTGTCCCCTTGCCATCCACGAAAAAGAGGCGAATGTCGCTGTGTGGAACATCAGCGTGAGCCTCAAAGAAGTCCAGCACAGCATCGAAGAACATCGCGGTTGTCCGCCCCTTGTAACACGTCACAGACTCGCCGAGTTGACGGAGAAATTGAGCTCCCATACTTTGGGGCGGCACTTCAGCATTTAGCAATGCCACGCATGCGCAGAGGCCGCCCTTGCGCGGCTCGTTGTTCTTGACCTTGGCTCCGATGCCCTCCCAGTTGCGGCCCAGCCACAAGGCAAGGAGCGAATCAAGAGCATCGGGAGCCCCCCCATCCCGATTCAGGGGCGAATCAAGAGCATCGAAAACTCCGGCGTCCCGATCCCGTTGCATACATGTAGCCACGCCTCTGGCTTCCTGGAGCGGCTCTGGTGGGAGCTGCTCCGCGCTGAAGTCGAGCTTGCACATCACCGCGCATGGCTCATGGTCCTTGCTGCCCGAGAACCCCTGCTGCCTGATAAGGGGGGGGGGCGCGCGCCGCGTCCGCATCGCGAATGGCGTCAACTCAATGAGCGCCGTCCTGACGCTGCCGCGAGTCGTCTTGGCCCCGCGTCTCTCGGTCGTCTTGGCCCCGCGTTGCAACGCAGATCCGAGCGCGGCAAAGTCGATCTCCAACGGCGGTGGCGACCTGCAATGCTCCACCCCAGTTGCCATACACCAGTTGTTGCTTTCGATCGTGTCTGCCTCATACATGAAGAAGTCGCGGACGTCTTGGCCATCCAGATGCCAATCTCGCCGGCTGCGTGTTTGTGGACGGCGGCGATGTTGTGACGGTGCGGTGCGGTGGTCAAGCTTCATGGAAGTGAGGTACTCGTCGCCGCTGCGCTTCGATATGGATATGTCAGATCGGCCAGGTTTCTTGGTTGGCAGCAAGTGCACATTAGAGTCCCGAGGTACAAGGGCCTCAATGGCCGCACGAGTGGGCGTGCTCATACCCTCAACAACGGCAGCGAGTCGGGCGAGGCGCGACGGTGGCAGAGACAGCGGCGCCTCCCGCTCCTGCAAGGGGCGCATGGGGATGTCGTTTGTGATCAGGAGCTCCGTCCGGTTCAGCCCTGTTGAGTTCAGCTCCATCGGGATCGGCTCCGTCGGGATCGGCTCCGTCGGGATCGAGAACAGGATCGGCTCCGTCGACATCGGCTCCATCGAGATCCGCACCGTCCGCGGGATCGGCTCCGTCAGGATCGGCTCCGCCTGGTTCACCCAATCGGCCCGCCGGTCCTTCGTCTGCGTGTCCAAGGAGCTTGGCCGCTGTTGATTGATCGCCACGTCGCTCTTTGTGACCAAGGGTGCACGGCCTGCGTGTTCATGGTTTGCATGTGGATTGCATGGTTGGTTGGCGGTTCGCATGGTTTCCTGCGCACAAATTGAGCAAACGTATAAGCAGAGGAGCACACGTGTATAGGTGGTCTCTGTAAGTGTCCCTCACGCGTGCAGTGTGCGGCGCAACTGTCCTCATGGCTTTGTGCACAATCTGTGGCTTCTGGTGGAGCTCCTGGGCGGCGCAAAGGGGCACTGCACGGCCTGCTCGCGCTTTCAGGCAGCGCAGCGCGAGCTAGCAGGCAGCGCGAGCAGGCAGGCGGCGCGGTCAGCCAGGCAGCACGCGCCGGCAAGCGAGCAGCTGCCGGAGAGTCGACAGGCCGAGAGCATTGTCGGACCTCGTCCGTCGGGGCGACCTACGCGAAGCGAGCATACAAGCGGCCGGTCGCTCGCGTTTCTGTCCTGCGGGGTCCGGGGACGCAAGGCGAACATACGTATTTCTATTGAGAGCAGTTCATTTCGTGATCAATGCCGTGGTGATGTGACGGCGGTAGGGAAGGTAAAGTGGGTGTGAAGCCAGTCGGGTAAGCACCGCGAGGCTCTCATAACGCGTAATCCTTAAACGCAGGCTTACGCCGCAGGCGCACCACGTTTAAGCGTCATGCCGGGCAGATCGACGCGCTCTTCATCGATAAGCATGGTTTCTTCTACATGATCGACTGGAAACGCACAGCAAAGTCGCTCGATCCGCACGCTTCTGCGTTTGGACGCACAGGATCCGGGCCGGGCCCTTGCGCCACGGGCGTCCCACCAACGCCCGCCGCCCCAGCGCTTCCGCCGGCCGCCACCGCCGCTGCGTCGACCCGCCTCTCGCGCCGCCACGACGCGTCGCCCAGCCACAGTATACCGCCATGAGTATCGTAACTCACCAGACCGTCACCCGTAATCTCTTCCCACACCTGCACGAACGCATGCAGTATCTCTCCGGTAACCACATTCTCAGGCTGCATGTGCCCGCGTGCCCGTCCTCCCGCCTGTCGTGCCCGCTCCCGTTCGAAAAGCTCCCCACCGCAGCCTACACGTCGGGGAGGCGCAGTCCAAGCGCGGCCCGTTTCGCCGCGCTGTGACTCGCGCGTTGATCAGTCCGGTAGTCCGTATCTTCGCAGAATCGAACGGCTGCAACCCCCTCGAGATTCATCTCGATGGCCTCGAGGACCAACGCTGGATCCCCGCACAGTGCCATGAGAATTTCGTGCAGCGCGCATTGAACCGGATCCATCGGAGCGGTCCTCGGCCTCTTCGAGGAGCGCGATACCGCCGGTTTCTTCTCCTTCGCCGACCTTCCCCCTTCCGCCGACACCTTCATGCGTCTCTGGGAGATCGGCGTATTGTCCTCATCGTCCGAGTCCGACGACGTCGACTCCTCTTTTGCGGCGGCCGTCGGTTCCGATGACGAGCCGGCGAGGGCGTTGGAGCTCGACGCCGCCACCGCCACCCCCCCCGCCAAGCAGAAGTCCATAGCGTCTTCGGGGCGTATACCGCGTTGAATGGCCTCCCGGATCAGATGTGGATCAACCTGCGCCTCCAGTAAGAATTGGTACAGCGGAGGCATAGGTGACGATGCCCTCTCGGACGGCGCCGACTCAGCCTCAGCCGGCGTCGCCCTCTCGGCCGCCGCCGCCGCCGCCACCGCCGCCGCCCGCTCGGCGAGGGCGTTGGAGCTCGACGCCGCCACCGCCACCCCCCCCGCCAAGCAGAAGTCCATAGCGTCTTCGGGGCGTATACCGCGTTGAATGGCCTCCCGGATCAGATGTGGATCAACCTGCGCCTCCAGTAAGAATTGGTACAGCGGATTGAGAGGTGGCGCTGCCCTCTCGGACGGCGCCGACTCAGCCGGCGTCGCCCTCTCGGCCGCCGCCCGCTCGGCCGCCGCCCTATCAATCATCGCCTCCGCCGTCGCCACCACCGCCGCCCGCTCGGCCGCCGCCCTCTCAGCCGCCGCGGCCGACGACGACGACGACACAACTGCCGCCATCTGCCCTACGGAGAGCACCGCCAACTGCTCGGGCCTCGCCAACTGCACTGGCTCCGCCTCCACCGCCGCCGACACCGCCATGTTCGCCCTCACTCTCTCCCTGGCTGCCGTGACAATCGCCGCCACCTGATCGGCCGGACTCGCCACCCCTGCCGGCGCCGCCCGCGTCTCGATGGCCGCTGCCTCCGCGTCCGCCGCGCTCTCCGCGTCCGCCGCGCTCTCGATGGCCGCTGCCGG
>CALGTP010000102.1 GCA_937902105.1 uncultured Actinomycetes bacterium | reverse complement strand
GAAGTAGCCCATGAATTCTGCGTCATTCACCCAAGCAGCTTGCATGGAGAATTTGGTTGCGGTGCCGTCGCCGCCTGATTTGGCATCATCGCTTCCGCAAGCGGCGAGGAAAGCAGGTAAGCCTGCCAAACCAACGCCGGCTGCAGATGCACGAATCAGCATCTGTCGTCGTGAAATAGGATTCATTTTTGACCTTTCATGTCGTTGTTGTTGGTTGGTGAATTACTAACTATTGCAGAGCTCATAACGGTCCCAAGTTTTGGATATCTCGCAACTCAGCAACGATGCTAAGTTCAGCAAACTCGGTACCCGGAACCATTTCCCAGAAGACACGTCCACGCTGACGAGAACGCTGATCTATATGTATTTTTTGGGTCGGTGTAATGACCCAATCGACAACAACATCATGCTTCTCTGCGGGCATGACTTCGTTAACGAACTGACAGTCATGCACCACATCGGCGACAACTGATGAACTGTCGGTGAGACCAAGTTCGCTGAGAACGGCCCACTCAAAATCAAAATATCCGTGACCTTTACCGAAACGCACGCCGTTTTTACTGACCGCGCTCCCACCTGTCACTAACAAGGAAAACTTTTCTGTCTCCTGAAGTTGGCATAACGAAAGTTGTTCGGCGTAACGATCAAAGCCGTCAAGAGTTGCCGCATAGCGATGATCACTGGCAGGGATCATCGCTGGGTCCAAGCGATAAAAACCACGCACAATGCCGTAGGTGGTCATCACAAATGGGATGCCACGTTGTATTAATTTGTAGCGCAGGTCTTCAAGGCAATTATCGGGAGTCACAAATATCTGTCGCTGACCGCGATCAGTGATAGCGGCTAATTCAAGGAGTTGGTCTGAACACTTTTCGCTGCCTTCAAAGTCACAAATAAAACTTGAAAAATCCCAGTGGAATCGCGAGTCGGGTCGTGCCACCTTGGATAATTCGGCCCATATCTGTTCACGATATTGCTCGGTGGTCAAGGCCATACTCATTGCACTCTCCGTAACTGTGGAGCAGAGATTTCACGGGTGACCCGCACATCGATCTCTTGCGTATTGGTACAGATAATGCCCAATAGGCAATCTGGCTCGGCTTCAACCATTTCGTCGACTACTTGGCAGTCATGCACAATGGCGATGACTGGTGTTGAGGGATCAACCACACCAAGTTCACGCATCATCATCCATTCAAGAGCGAGATACCTCTGTCCACCGCCGATATGGCGACCATCAAGAGTGACAGCTGTGGCGCCGGTAATCACAAGGTCTATTTTCCCTACTTTGCGAAGATCGCCTGGCCCCAAGCGACTTCCGAACTTCTCCATGCCGTCAAGAGTCGCCGCCAATTGTTTATCGCTCGCTGCCAACTTTGATCCATCTAGGAAAATAAAACCGCGACTGAGACCGTAAGTCGGCACCAAAATTTTCTTGCCAGCGGTAAGAGCAGCCAAGCGTAATTGCTCAATGCTGTTATCGGGGGCGCAAAAAATGACTTTTGCTCGTGCCCATTCTGATCGCTTGGCGACTCGCTTGTGGGCTGCCGTGGAACCAGCGAAGTCAGGGACAAAGTTGCGCAGGTCCATATCAAAACGCGAATCTGGCTTGGCGACTTCACTCAGACGTTGCCAAACAACACGTCGGACTCGCTCTTCTTGGATCACAAAAGTTCCGCGCCCTTGTTCGGCACTTAGCAAACCATCGCGCACTAAATCTTCGATCGCTCGACGCAGGGTGCCACGGCTGACCCCAAAGAGCTCCATCAAGTTGGGTTCGGTAGGTAGCGGCGTTGAGTCTGAAAGGGTCCGCTCTAAAACGAGTCGGGTCAGCGAATCACGCACTTGCTCGTACAACGGGGCATCGGCGAGAAAATCGACCCCGAGGTCCGCAGCGGCATTGCTTTTTTTGACCATGGACGAACTATAGACATAATTCGTCTAGACGAATGTTTCAGAAGCGTGACGATTCGGTGTTTAGGCAAAAAGTAAAACCCCACCTTGGTGAAACTGGTGGCGGTTTATGCCCGAAACAGGGCATAAACCGCCACCAGTTTCACCAAGTTAGAGGGCGACAGAGACTTGTTTCCACTGATTGACATCAATCAGGCCGAGGTCAGTGATCCGCAGATCGGGGATCACCGAAAGACCCAAAAATGACAGCAGCATGAATGGAGCGTCGATAGCAATCCCGAAATCACGCGCCATCTGCTCCATATTTTCGATCTGATCAGCCACAGAATCAAGTGGCAGGTCACTCATCAATCCCGCTATCGGCAACGGCACCTCAGCCAAAATCTGACCCTCATACACGAGAACTTGTCCCCCACCAATTTCAGCCAGTCGCGCTACCGCCACGGCCATATCCTCTGGTCCACTGGCGTCACGCGCTCCGATGACCATGACATTATGAGCGTCATGGCATACGGTTGACGCGATCGCCCCACGGGTGAGTCCAAAGTTGGCGACATACCCCAACCCAATACGACCCGTCTTTTTGTGGCGTTCAAGCACGGCGATGCGCGCAATGTCATGACTGGAATCTCTGACATCAAGTTCAAGATGAGTCGTGCGCACTGTACCTTGAGTCACGCCAATCACGCGCGCCATTCCGTTGGCCGGCTCTTCAACAGTAAGTTCGTGCGCACTTGGATTGTGATGCAGATGGACTCGATTGCGCAACGAATCTGGCGCAGGAGTCGCGGGCACTACCCCTGGGATAATCGCTCCATTGCGCGCCACCAGTCGCCCCGCTTGATAAACGACTGCAGGTCGGTAATCAGCAAGCGTGTCAAAAACCAAAATATCGGCTTGATAGCCCGGTCCCAATTGACCAAGGTGGAAAAAGTTGTGAAATTGCGCCGGCAAGAAAGTAGCCATGATCAAGGCGTCAATCTCGTTACATCCAGCCGCAACTGCCAGACGCACGCAATGGTTGATGTGACCAATCGTGCGAATTTGATGTGGTTCACGGTCGTCAGTACACATTGCTGTTCGCGTCGGACCATTTGTCAGCACCGTCGGCAACAACTCTTCAAGGTCTTTGCAGGCGGAGCCATAACGCAAAAACACCCACATACCTTTTTGACGCTTCTCGTGAGCTTCATCAAGAGCGAAGCATTCATGATCGGACTCAACTCCCGCTGCCAAATAAGCGTCCAATTGCGAACCTCGTAAACCAGGAGCGTGACCGTCAACGCTACGCCAACCAGCAGCCGCGATAATTTCGCGAAATGTTGGATCACCGCTGATGACCGCTGGATAATTCATTACTTCACCAATTCCGATGGCATTGAATTCGGTGATCAAATGTCGGATGTCCGCTGGAGAAAAAGCAGCGCCTGGACTTTCAAAACTTGAAGCGGGAACGCAACTTGATGCAGCCAAGCCAAAAGTAAAAGGCATTTTTTCGGCAGCCTCTGCTACAGCGGCAACGCCATCAAGTCCGGCAACATTGGCGATTTCATGTGGGTCACAGGCCACCGCTGTTGTGCCGCAAGGCAGGGCGCCCTTCACGAACTCATCCACCCACAACTTGGTTGACTCAAGATGCATGTGAGCATCGATGAACCCAGAGACCAAGGCTGCTCCACCGACATCCACAGTTTGTAAGGCGTCACGTCGACCCCAGCCGGCGATCACTCCGTCAGCAACGGCTAAATCAGTCGTCACCCATTCCCGTGTAATCGGTGACAAAACGCGACCACCTGTGACAAGCAGATCCGCAGGCTCATCTCCGCGAGCCACCGCAAGCGCTCGCAAGGAAACTGGTGGTCGTGACATAGCCAAAGCGTATAGGTAAAATTCTTGTCGTCACCGAATCATGGTGGAGATCACTAGTGTCGTGAGGGATCATCATGCTTAAAGACCTCAAAACCCTCTGGACTATCAAGCGATTCCGCATCCTGATCGTGGCGCGCACGTTATCCAATATCGGCAATGGGATGTCCCCTATCGCCATGGCCTTTGGTGTGTTATCGCTTCCCGGAAGTAATGCCTCATCGCTGAGTTGGGTCACGGCCTCGCACATGGTGCCGATTGTCCTCTTCTTATTGCTTGGTGGTGTTGTCGCTGACCGCATGGGTCGTGCTCGAGTCGTTGGAGTTACTGACATCATCGGAAGTTTCGTAGTGGCAACCAGCGGCATTTTGTTTCTGACCGATCATGCCACGGTTCCGTTGCTCTGCGTGAATGCTTTTGTTTTTGGAATTTTGAATGCGTTGTGGTGGCCAGCATTTGCTGGATTGCTTCCCGAAGTAGTTCCGAGCGAACATTTGCAGGCTGCCAACTCTCTCGTCGGACTTGGCGCAAACATCGGTTTCACACTCGGAGCGACTATGGGTGCCGGCATTGTCAGCACCGCTGGACCGGGCTGGGCGATCATCGGTGATGGGGCAACTTTTCTCGTTGCTGGCATCTTGGTCCTGCAACTGCAGTTGCCAACAAAGATGCAAACCGGAGCGATCGACAAACATCCGACCATGATCTCGCAACTACGTCAAGGTTGGTCGGAGTTCTATTCACGTAAATGGATCGTCGTGATTGTGATCTGTTTTGCATTTATCAATATGTGCTTTGAGGGATTCTTGGGAGTGCTTGCTCCAGTCCAGATGAAAGAAGCACTCGGTGGGGCACGGGATATGGGACTGATGCTGTTTGCCTTTGGTGCTGGAAGCGTCTGTGGAGTATTAGTCTCGTTGCGCATCAAACCTAAATATCCGCTGATCGTCGCTATGGGCGGAATGCCCATCGTTGGCGTGTGGATCCTCGGTGCCGCAGTGCCATTGCACATTTTTTCATTGATGATTTTGGCTTTCTTCTCAGGTATCGCTTTGGACTTGTTTTTTGTGATGTGGATGACGATGTTTCAGACACATGTCCCTGAAGAAGCCCTATCGCGTGTAAGCGCTTACGATGCGCTGGGATCAACCCTCTTTGCGCCGTTTGGGTTGTTCCTTGCGGGGCCGATGGCGCAATGGATCGGTACCAGCACCACGTTATATATCGCTGGAACAATCGCCGTCGTGATGGCTGTCGGATCACTGTTCAACAAAGACGTGCGCCGCTTGGAACGAGTATCCGCAACGGTTGACTTGCCACTAGCAAACGTGGACCAAGTTAAGCAATGAGCAGCCCCAACGGGATTCGAACCCGTGCCGCCACCTTGAGAGGGTGGTGTCC
>CALGTP010000101.1 GCA_937902105.1 uncultured Actinomycetes bacterium | reverse complement strand
TGTCTGCTTTTGCGTCTGTCTCTGGGCGTGCGTCTATCTCTCTGTCTGTTCGTCTCTCTGTCTCTCCGTCTCTCTCCCCCCTCTCCCCCCTCTCCCCTCCTTTTGGCTCAGGGATAATCTTGAATTTGCACAGATCGTTGCGCATGTGTGGGTGGACGTGCCACGGCACACCTCAAAATTTGCTGACTCATCTGACAGCTGCTGAATGCAAACACAAGTGACGCTCCATCTCGTTAAAAAAACCACTGCTGCGAATCATTTCCAAGTTCACTGGGCCAGTTTGCTTCTCCAATCCTCGAACAACCATCGGCAAACGGCCACCTCAGCTAGTGCAAGGTTTGAAAAGTTGTCATGCGACTCATTCAAATGGCGCATGAGTTTAGCCACCATGTGATCAGATTGCTGGCAGCCTGACTTCTTTGCAGCAGAAGTTGCTCAAAACATGCTCAAAACTTGTTCAACAATGGCACCCCAAAAACCGGAAACAAAAACATGGGGGAGCCCGAGCAAACCCATGGAACACTCAGATTGAGTTTGTAATAGGGGCCCCGACTGATTCCAGAAAGGGAGCATAATCGAACATAGGTTGAAAATTCAATTTGAATGCATTTTTCCTTGTATTCAGGGCTCCGTTCATGTCAATAGAAGTTTGGTGTCTTATGGCTGTGGTAGTTGTTTGTGGCTCTGGTAGCTGCACGTCTCACGGATTTGGTGATAGTTGTTCTTATGCCTATGTTTTTGGGGGGTCTTCTAAATGTGAAATGCCAGCGCATGTCAAGTACAAGGCCAGAGGCATGTCAACAGAAGAAACCCATAAAAACACAGCCATAAGAATAACAATTACCACATCCATGAGACATGCAACTACCAAAGCCACAAACAACTACCACAGCCATAAGACACCAAACTTCTATTGACATGAATGGCACGTGTTTCTAACCTTCAACGGCCTTGAAAACTGTTTTTCGGTTGGGGTCCCTATTGGTTCACACACTTGGATAAACATATATATATATATATATGGATACATATTTACATGTATAACTAGGGCCAGGGAATCTGGGTAATTTGATGGCAGACTGTGATTTTGTTTAGTTTCTCGCGGTTTTATCTATTATTCGAGGTTCTAAGGCCTTGACTGGCCTTAATAAGGTTTGAACAAGCATTCTTATGCCCGAAAGAATCGCCCCTCAGCAGATTGTTGGTTTGGGTTGGCGGTTAGATCAAAGACTGGAAAATGCAGCTAGGACGACGACGTATTTGTTTGAAGCGCCTGTCACCGTCCGTTTCTCTAAAGCAGCAGGAGAAACTCCTCATGATTACCATGCACTTTCCTGACTGCCTCTCAGAGAAACGACCCCCTTCCTCGTTAAGTCGCACAATGTGGATAGTCTCATCGTACATGCGACCGTGACCAAAAACAATGGGTTGCCATTTGTTGCTTGCAACATTTGATGCCAAATTGGCTAGCAGCTCATGAAATTTGGCATGTCGCAACCCATTCAGGGTAGAAGCAGCTGCGCTCTTCAGGTTCCTCCACCAAGTTGGGCAGACGCCAGCTGACTGCGCTGTTGCCTCGCCAGGGAAACCCGCGGCATCAGTAGAAATAAACACGTCATGCATGGTGCTGCTGTTGCTGTCAAGTCATGAAGTTTGGCTGCAACACAAAATGGATCGAACACGCAATGCAGCATGATAATCTTTCTCGCAAATCCGAAAAGCTGTTCGTCAAGGTTTTCTGCTACCACACAGATCGCCCAAATGCCTAGGATGCTAGACACCAGGAAACCAGGAAGGAACTGCTAATACAAAAGAAGAGTGAACAAAAATCGTGAATGTCAACAGGCAGCACCGCCTTTGGATTGGAAAGGAGTTCGTCGACTGCACGCTCTCGTTTTGGGCCACCCGACTTCCAGACACCTGCAACTGAAACTTGCTTGAAAAAACTATCACGCATGCCACGGAACTTGGATACGACATTGTCCATGGGTGCTCCGTCTTGGGACCCACAAGCTTGGCTCATGGGCGAAATGCCTTTGGCAACACCAGGCTCGCTCAACGAAGACCTTTGTTCATTGGCAGCGTGCACTCCGTGATTAGCATGCAAAGACATAGCGTCACGAAGTGCTGATGAGACACACGCTGCCCCTAACGACGATGCATTGGCAACTGCTGTTCCTATGCCGTCACTGCGTGGCTCGACCTCGTTCCCATTCACCCATGCCAAGCATACATCATCAACTGCCTGAGACTCAAGCACCGCAGTGTTACTGTCGGAAATGTTGTTCGAAGTGCTCTGCAAGCCTGCAAACCCATCACCTTGCCGGCTCGAGCTGTTTTGCTCCATGCCCCTGCCATCATCCAACCATGCCTGGACGGCAGGCCTGTTACCAAACGCTGCCCCTAACGACGATGCGTTGTCAACTGCTGCGCCTAAGCCGTGATTGCGTTGCTCGACTTCATTCCCACTCAGCCACGCCAAGCATGCCGCGTCATCATCGACCGCCTGAAACTCAGGCGAACTGCTGCTCAAAGTGCTACGAAAGCCTGAAGGCCCATCGCATTGCAGTCTTGGGTTGCCTTGCTCCATGCCCAGGCCACTAAGCGCATGAGACTCAGGCGCCCGGACATTACTGCTGGAACTGCTTCTTGACAGCAAGTTCTCAGGACCTTCTCGGAAAAAACGTTTGACTAAGTTTTGTTTCTGCTTTCCGTCTGGTAAGCAACACAATAAAGCTTGCATTCGCTCGTCTGCGCTGAGGTGTTCTGTCCAAGCGAAATGACGGTCGCGTATGCCTTCAGAGACGGCTCCTTCAATGAACCCCGACGCCATCAATTGCTGGATGACCTCGCGACCGACCATGATTTTATGATCAAAGGCGCTGCCAGGCAAAACTAAAAAACATGGCAGAGAAGCCATTGCCAAAGTGGCGAATCGCTGGTGCAATCTTAGCAACCAACACGTGCAACAAACAAGCAAAGTTATTCTGTCCGAGTGTCTGAGACCGACATTCCAAATCAGAAACTGAATCGTGCATATACATGTTTCAAAGGGAGGCATTGACAATTAACTTGAAAATAATAATATCGGCTGTCACGACTTGGTAGTTGACTAAGTACTACAAGATGTTAACTCTAACTCGGTCCGGTGCCCAGTTCCCCAGGACTTACAATGCGGAGTTTAAACAAGGCAAGTAATAGCAATAGTCAGGACAGCTGATCACAAATTCAACCAATAAATTGCTTGGAGCCTTTGAACAACAAGTCGCCGTTCAACAAGTGCACTCAATATGACAAATTGCCTGGTGATTCGCCACGCTAAAATCGGATGCGCTGAGGGGGCTGGAAAGAGTGAACAAGAATCCCTGCAATCTGGACATGTACACATTTGCTTGCGGGGATAATTGGCCATCCCACCACTAAAAACTCACATCTGGCACTAAGCGCATCCAAGCGAAGGCTTCAACCCAATGGACCAGTGCTAGCAAAAGGAAAAAGGACCAAAAACAACCAACACTCATGGCCATAATGCTGGCTAGATTTCGAAGTGCATGGATAGTACTTCATAGCTTTGCTTACAGGACGCCCACAATCCACAGCGACTGTGTTTGCAACAAGTTCCAACTATCAGCTACGGCTACACAGCTGCAGTTCGTCTGTTGAATTGCCCACCGAACTTCCAAGCGCTGCTTGTCTAACAGTCTAACAATATGTACGAGTTCAACAGACACTTAGTGCATCAGAGAACAACACTTGTGAACAGCATGTTCTGTCCATCCAACAGTCAACGAGAAAACTCATGAAGCTCCATGTTTGCTCGACAATACGCATTGACAAGTGCGCAGAAGTCTGACTTCACTGGTCCGTTAGGTATCTGGCATGCAATCGAGCAAAATGGCCCACAGCACGGCACAATCGGCAGTTTGTTTGTTCTGTGTCCTATTAAGCATTTAGCAAAAAAACAACGAATCAACAAAGAGCTGTGTGAAGTGATGGGCGGCATGCGTGCGTACACGAGCGTTTGCGTCAATGCGTGTGCCTGTTTTGAAGGGAATGCTTTTGGAAACTGCATTCTCAATGCTTTCGCATTGCTTGTTCTTGTGTCTTCCGAGCCACTGCGCGCTAAACGACATCAGTTGCAGCCAACAAAATGCGCACGTTTCCTTTAGTCACGTGCTGCAAAACACATATTGCAAGGCGGCTGGTTGAATCGATTCTAACTTGACGGGAACTGTCCGTCGAGCAGCGCGGGCAACCCGCCACCATCAATGACCTATTTCCAATTTCTGTTGTCCTGTGTCAGCATTTGTTGGGTGTGACATGTGTTCTTTTGCTACTTTGGTGGGTAATGGTACCTCACCCGTGGTGGGGGTATTCTATGAGTCATAACAAGCCAAACGCAAAAACCGGCGCTCGCATCTTCAAAGCAACAACTGACAACATAATACAAGCTTGCAGTGAATGTGAACGGATGCAATAATCCTGACGCACGTGTAGCAGTTGACAGCACCTCAAGAAAACCCAAACGAATCCGTTGATGCTTAAACTTGACCTATTTATATAGAAGCTTCGCACAAATTGTTTAATTACCACTCGGATGCAGCAGTTCTCTTTCACAGAGTGAGTGGCATATTCCGTCCTCGTGCGTCGTGCGGGGCACCAGTGGCTATCAACACCTGCCCTGTGCAGCTGCACCATGGTCTTTGCGCACGTTCATGTGCATATATACAAGCGCGTACAGTACAACAGCAACACAACCAAAGGGGCCCTCATATGCTGCTTCATCTATTTGCTTGGCCCCTGCGGCTGGCCACGTTGGGGAAACTTGGGCCTGTTTTATCCGGCTTTGCGGGTTCGTTGGGCTGCTCATTGGACTTTCCTGAACCTGCCAGGCGCCCAAAATATGATCAGAGGCCTTCCCCGCACCCGCCCCCAAATGCCAGCGTGCCCTGGTGATGAGTCTCCAAAAAAAACAAATGAGCCAGGAGCTGGGCCGGCACCCACGGCACACTTCGCTTGCGTAAACAACTTCGTTCGCGGCACACACTCACGCATACGCATTCCCAGCCAGGGTCCCTTGCACCCTCACATCCATGAAACAATTGCCTATAATTGTCTGTCATAGTGGCCCAAAATCTGGACAGTCCAACAACTCTAGTCGCGAGAACTCGCCATCGATC
>CALGTP010000100.1 GCA_937902105.1 uncultured Actinomycetes bacterium | reverse complement strand
GCTATGACTGCCTACAGCTGGGGTTGCATTATCACAAGGCCTGCCTGTGGTACACCCAAGCCATTGTTGAGGCGGCCTTTGTCGCACATGTCCCTGCGAACAGGCAGCCTTGTCCCTACAGGCCTGCGCAAACCAAAAGAGCAAAAATGCTACGCTGAAGCCGGAGTCCAAGCTGAGCAATCCTTCAAATGGCTTTGACCAACAAAGCTTAAGAGCAAAACCTGTACTAAGAGACCAACGCACTTTGCCAACCAACACACTTTCAAAACACATCTAGAATCCTGACTTGCCGCCACAATCAAGGAACAACGAAGCCTGACGTCTTAGGTCATGAGATCATGACCGTCTGCAACACAAGCATCAGAAGACAAGAACCTGCTACTATTCCTACCGACAGGGCAGCTTCGGAAAACGATACAGAAAGGGTCAAAGCCTAAGACATAACTGACGGGCCGTATGGTGTTGTAGTCCTGGCACTTCAGGCGAAGGCAGCAGCGTGTAGCAAGCAGAAGACAGCATCATCGGCAAGACCGGCCAGGCTTTTGACACACTGTTGAACTGATATGCCAGAGCTTGTCGGAGTGAGGATTGTGAGACGACTTGCGACACTGTGCTATTGTGGGATATGCTGGTTTGACCTTGCATTCCGAAGGGAAGCAAAACAGCAGCAAAGAAAAGCAACACTGCTCATATTGATTCTTGAACTTCAAACTGCCTTGTGAGGGCCTTTCTGATGTGCCTGCAAGCAATGGTAGGCTTTGAAAATACATGTACCTGCTTGACATCAACAAAAATGATTTGGGATCTAGCGGATGTGAGACTGGCGACGCAAAGATCTCCAACTTAATATTCTGAAAGGCAGACCAGCAACACGACAATTTTCATGGGACTAATTCTGAGGAGACGAAAGAATGCTGATTTATAAGTTTTGCCCGAACGAACCATTTGTCATAACACGACACATCAGGCACACAGTAGCACACAGCACAGGAACGGGGCTCTCAGTCTAGTCTCGCTTGACACCCGATCTCGGACCTCCACTGCTTGTTCTTGATTGATTGGCTCAGTATACATCAATCCAGAGTCAAAGAACAAAGCTTGTCACCGCGAGCGAGTGTTTTTCCAAATGATCAAGAATACATTCTTTGCTCTAGAACTGACAGCGGTATCGCAAGAAGCTGCTTCAGCGAAGCATGAGATGTACAATACCACGAGAACTGTGCACCCTTGGACATGGCGACAGGCAGCAATGTCGCAGCGCGTTGATACTTGGTGGGCGACACGCGTACAAGAATGACTTCCAAGAGAAAAGCAACGCAGCATTGCTTATGGGAAATCGTTTAGCGGATAAAGCAGACACCTATCACAAAAAAACAGCGTACGAGCAAACTCAGTTTTGGACAAGAGTTCTCCGGCAAACCTTGGCTGCTACACATTGGGATCAACGGGATTCATACAGCAGCTAGGTTGTCTCTGGATATGCTCAATACAAGACTAGACACGCTGCACACGCAGTCGCATAGGAAGTCTACAGGCAAGCCAAACACGAAACACAACTAGCTGACCAGTACGCTGAACAATTGTGAAATACAGTTTGCTGCAATGTTCGACGCCATCGTGCCCACAAAAAGGCTGAGGCCCGAGCTTGTTGGCAAACGGCTGCCAGCCATCACGGCATCGACAGTCAAGTGTAAAGGAATCAGAAAGAACGTCGTCTTTGAAAAAGTCCAATTTCCAAAGTCTTCTTTGCACTGGCAAACAGCTGGTCACAGGACATGACACTTCGCTGCTTAAAGGATGTCCCAGACCTCGGCCCCAGTGAACTCCATTGACAAATTGGATTCACTGCAACTGCTGCCGGCTGAGCCGCCGCCTGATCCACTGTTGTCGCTAGCAGTGCTGCGCGTCCGCTTTCGTTTAGGTCTGCGGACACCCTGGTCTGATTTCAACGACAATGGCGCTGCAGCAAACTGCCAGGTGGATTGGTCAAACAATTCCGCCTGTGTGATTACTTGAGGGTTAGCCTTGCGCGCAGCAGCTCGTTGCTTTTTGGCATGCTGAGCTCTTGCCCATCGCAAACGCTTTGCAGAGGTTGTGCGGATTTTGAAATGGAGCAAATTGGTTTTGCCGCGGCCACCTTTGTTTTGGCCGGGCGTGGTTAGCTTGAAGGATGGCTCTTCAATGGCTCGCACGCACTGTTCATGTTCGCAGCCGGCCCAAAGCGCAAACGGAGTGCAGTTACAAAGACAACTCGCCGTACCATAAGCAGGCGGTCTGCGCCACAACTTGTCAGCAGCACTTCCCCAGAGCACGATGACGTATTCATACCTGTTCTCTGTCCACTTTTCGCTGTGAATTTGTAATTCCTGCCGACGCCGAGCTTTGTTGAGAATGCCAGCCTTGGCCCACAAACGATAAAGCCGCTTGCCATCCTTTTCCAAAGCCATCTCGGCCAGCATGCGTGCTTTGTCTTCAGACAGCGATAAGGCAGTCTTGGGAGGCCGAACCCATTTGCCTGGTTTGTTGGGGTCTGGTTTCTCTAACTTCAACAGTGACCGGGGCATGACGAAGACATGGCCCCATGAAGGGATTTCTACGCGTTGAACCAGTTTGCCCCAGGTGCCCTGCCTTGCCTTGTAGAGCTCCACGGAACCAGTGCGCCCTTGCCTGGCCAGGTGTTTGCCGGACATCAACTTGGGATCTGCAAACAAAGGCACGTCTGGTAAACCTTCGGGCTTGATCTTTTTGTATTGCTGGGACACCGTGCGGATCAACGTTTGCAAGCCAGGGAAAAACTGAGGTGGCGAGGCATTTCTCAAAGGCTTCCCATCGGCGGTTTGAATCATGTGCCCCTGAACTTTGTGTCCAACTTCTGCGCACTGACTGCTGGGCGGCGCACCAGGCGGATACCTCTGCAAACCACACCAGAAGAAGGCGCAAAGGAGCTTCCCATCTTCTAGCATGGACGGATTTCGAACGCCGTAAACGTCTCGAGCCACCTCAACGGGCACTAGCAAGAAGTAGCGTTCAAGGAGCTTTTGCATGGCTGCGCCTTCGCCTAAGTCGCGGTAGTGCTTCAGCAGAGCAGCCCAAAGGTTGTGATGTTCCGTCAGCAGCATGCACTGAGTCCTCGTCATGTGCACCCAGGCAATGATTTCACTGTAGTACTTTTTCTTTTTGCCTGACTCGTCTTTATGCACGAGTTCCGCCTCCAGCGTTTCACTGACTTTGACCAAGCAATGCCAAAAGTCAGGCCCTCTGATCGAGTTCTTCAAGTGCCGCTGGCGGGCTTTTTCGGCCGTCGCTGTCAGATCAGCGTTGAACTGCTTGACATCTTCTTGTATGTCGATGTCTGGGCATACGGCTGGTGTGTGTTGTATCAAACTTGAAAAGCCCAGCATGTACGCTCCGGCCAATTCGCCAGAGGCAACAACCCAAATCACAGGCGAGAGGTGCGACGCCCACGCAGATGAAGGTACGGAGCCTTTTTGTGTAGTTTTCCCATACCTTTTGGTGACGACGCCGATTGGGATCAAGCACCATTGAGCGAACAGTTGCTTCCAGGTCGCATCGCCGCATAGGATGATGTAGCGCTTGTTCTTCAGCTTCCCCAGGATTCGGAGGCTCTCTCTGGACCCGAATGCAAAAGCACATCGTTCTTTACCATCCTCTTCCCAGACCGAGCGGCCTAGAAGGCAAGCCTCAAGGTCGTCGTCGGTGTCTGCCAGAGACTTCAAGCCAAACTGGTCAAGCAGGAGGTCCACATGCGCAACAGTGTAAGCATCTGGTTCTTCCTCGATCTGCGAAGCCGCACGTTCTAATTTCTTTTGACGTTTAAGCCAAGACTGCACTTGCGAAGGGTCTGGCGGCGGGTCTTCCATGCGGCAAACGGCAGCCAACTTGCCCATCGCGGTTGTTGCTTTTGAATTACGGAAAGCCGCTTCCTGATCCGACGTCATGGTATTGTAGCGCGAGACCTGACTGCTCGGTGAGTGCTTGCCGTAATGGCGCAAACTATACAAATTGGAATCGGTGTCAACTGTGATTTCGCCGACCCAACTGCACGCCGTCTGCTCAGCACAGGCACTGCATGTCAGGATAGCCCGCATGGTTCTTGGCTTTCTGACTTGACTTGCAAGTGATGCACGAATGTGGAACGCCTTATCGAAGCCATTGCTGTGTCTTTGCAGAGACCACTGGAGGGCGAGCTTCTTCAGATCTTTAACACCACGACACCATTCTTCTGGTTTCAGTACTCGGGATTCGCCGGAGCGCCACTGGGACTCAGACAAAGGCAGCCGGCGCTGCCATGCGTCCTCGGTTGGCAGTAACTCATCAACAGGTGCGTGGCCATTTTTTTTGCCAATAACTCCGGTACTGCTTTGTGGAAAATAAAAATAGGCTGCCACAAACTTGCATTTGTTTTTGCAGCACGTCGTGTTCGGACGGCACTCAACTCTGGCTAGAGAAGCCGCTGAAGGGCTGGTCCTGTCCTTCACGTGCAGCGGGAACGGTTCGCCGCTCAGGCTTGTGTCGCTACCCCACGCTTCGAGCTTCTTCAGGGCTTGCGCATGGCTGGGAGCCTTGTCCAGACTCTCTGGGGCTGCAGCTGCCTTGAAACCAGCTCCCAGCTTCAATGCTGACGTTACGGGAACAGTGCCTTCGTGCGGACCCTGTTTCTGGAAAACTAGTTCAGCCGAAGCTTTGTCGAAAGACAAATTCACAACGAATTTACAACTTGATCGCAAAGGGCATGAGTTCTTGGAGCAAGAGGCTGTCATCAGAGCTCCGCTTTTCACTTTCCAGGCACGCTGCGCCAACACAAGGGGGAAAGGCTCTCCGCTTCGAGTAGGGTTCAGGCCCCACGCTTGTAACTCCTTCCATGCTTGCGTTGCTGTTGGACGCTTGTGGCGTGACTCCCGTCGATCTTGGAAACCACCGCCTGCAGGATTGCCGCGCGTGTCCTGCGCTTCGGCTTCGCTATCAGAGTCATGTATGGAAAAAGAAGAGGCGCCTTGTGCAGGATGTCCAAGCTTCACAGCCCGGCTTTCCTGTTCTATTTTGGAATCAGGCTGTTCAGGGCAGGATGTGCTTGGTCGAGATTTTGTCTGATTATGGCGGGGCGTGTCCTCTGTCTCACTGCAGCTGCTAACGTTTACCACAATTCTGGCAGCCGCTCTGTTTGTTTGCAGCTGTGGCGCAGGCGGGGCTGAACTCGCCGAAGACGTTGAACGAGCAGGCAAAGACATTTCGCAGTCCAGCAAC
Source organism: uncultured Actinomycetes bacterium (assembly GCA_937902105.1). Taxonomy (GTDB): domain Bacteria; phylum Actinomycetota; class Acidimicrobiia; order Acidimicrobiales; family Ilumatobacteraceae; genus Casp-actino8. The sequence goes on along the minus strand of CALGTP010000100.1, from coordinate 4,260 downwards.
TTAACTATTTCATGATCCGACTTGGTCACAAGGATTGCTTCCCAGTCGTCGGTGTTGAAAAAGGGAGGACGATTCGAAACATCAAACATGCGGCGGTGAATTGGCACATGAGGTGCCTGATTGGGCTTGGCAGGAACGCCCATAGAAATAAGTTTGACTCTTTTGGGCGGTGTGCATTTTTGATGCCCTTGTTTTCCTGCGCCCGACATAGCAGGACCTTCTTTTGGAACTATTCGGGGCTGAGCTGTCGGCGCCTTGCCGCAACAAGACGCACACAGAGCTAGAACGTGTACTTTGCTACAAGCCGCGCCGGGATAATATTTTCCGAAGCAAGGTCTTACACAGCCACAATTGTTGCACTCGTGTGCCCCTTCAAAGAAACGCTTTGCCAGTGCAAGCATTCCTGCACGATGCGTGGGCTGAGCTGGGGAGCATGCGCAAGCATTTGCAGCAGCTGCGGGCTGGAAGACAAGGAGTGCGATGCGTGAACGAACGCCTGAATGAGCAACGCCTCTCCCAGACATTGGTGGCGCTTCACCATGACCTGATGAAGCTGCTGCATCCCGGCTCCCAGCTGCTGTTGTGGCCGCGACGCCAAAGAGATTGCGCGCTTGTATCGACATGGACCCAAGCGTCAATCGCAGGCGCAGAGCTTGCCTGTTAGCACCGCCAGGGCCGCCACGAGCTTGACCAGGCAATAACGGAGAGCCTTCCCGTTGACCTGCCCCGTGCCTCTGGGCTAGATCGAACAATCGGCAAATCGCAAACTGGTTCGATTTGAATTCGGCGGGCAAGGCGCGATTTGCCATTGTAACGGTAATATACTGGTCGTGCAAACATTCTCGCAGGAGGGAACCCAGGTGCTCTTCGTCGTTAGAGGAAACGAGAGTTGGCTGATGCTGGCGCCGCTGGGGGGCTCGACGGCGAGCCACATCGGGGTCATCCAGGGCACCGGCTCTCTGCTCCCGCGGTAGACGCATTTCGTTCCTGATAACCAGGATGCTGTATAGCATGTGCCAGACATGTTCTGGCGCACACAACATTGACTCGCTAGAAATTTGTGGCCATTCAAGCAGTGGACACTGGGACAATGACGCCAAGTACTCGGGATCGCCTATCCGCAAACGGGGCAAGTCGGCGCGGTTGGCTTTCATGTGCGAGAAAGCGCAACGAAGGATGTGGCCAGCTGTAACATGTCCTGTAGTGGTGAAGCAGTGCTTGCCTACGGCACCCTCTGCAAATTTTGGCACCTCTGTCTGCATGCGTTCGGCAGCATCATGGAAGGCTTCCCAGAAGCGAGCTGCAGGAACATCTGGTTTCATAGGGTGCAAATGAAATTGACGGACATCCTGTTTCTGCCCAACAAGCGCAGCGATCGTGGCTAACAAGTCTTTCATAAAACTTGTGGCGCCAGTGAACGTGACATGGTGTCTCGCACTGTCTTTTTTGCGTCGGCTGCGTGGCCAGAGAAATGTGGGCCGAAACTCCCAGCCCATGTCCGCAAAAGGGCACCCGGGAAGATACACTTGACCCCAGTAGTCGTGTATCACCTTGGCCTGGCCTGCGTGGAACATAGCGAAATTTGTCGACGGCACAAAGTGTTGTTCACTTTTTATACTCAAAGGTCCGTAGCTCCAGCCGTTTTGTGTGTTGAGTAAATAGCAATGTTGGATTTTGCGATCGCTCATGGGAACTCTAGATTTGCCTTGCGCCCAAGCGACGTCGAGCATTCCCCAGGCCTCCTCAGAAGCCCAGAACAAGTGACCTAAAGTATCCTTCATGCGCTTGGCAAAATCGGCATTTGTCGCCTGCGAGACCAACAATGTTTTCCCATCCGAGCAAGGGATGAACAAGTCTGCAAGGACCTCAACTAAACTTGGCTGGCCGTCCTTGGACGTGAAAACAGCATCAACGCATTTTCGGAAGAAAGGTGATTTGCCTGCGTTGGATGCGCCGAGCAGCACAATGAATGCGCAAGCGCGAACCTCGTCCTCTGGCTTCCTCGGGTCAAAACAAGCGTGCAAGTTTTTGTGGGAACACCAACCTGCAAGCGCCGTGAGGAAACCAAAAGGCAACTCTCGAGCTATACCGGTTTCTTCAGCAAAGATACACAAAACAGCAGCGAAAAAGGGCAAGAGCTTAACAACATCTAACGGTGTATTCCAAGCATCTGCAATTGCACTGGTGAAGGAAGTAGAGTCCCGGGCGCGCTGCTCGAACAGCTTGATTTCTGCGTGCATGACCTCCTCTAGGGAAAGACCAAATTGTTGCGCCGTCACGGGCGAGTCGATAGGCAAATCCAAAAATAAATCGCGCAATGCCTGCGTATTGCGAGGATCTATCTGGAGATGTGCTTCGTACAATTTCTTGGCAGCCTCGTCAACAGCTTGTCGTCGTGCCTGCCAAAATCGCTCCAATGGATCCTGCAAGTGTGGCGGATCGGGCCTTGGACACGCGGCGGAACCCGGAGCGCTTGCGTTTGCTGCAGACCGAGGCACTGACTGATCAGGAGGGGCAACTCCAATGGAAGGTCGCAAGTCAGCCGCAGGAGGAGCAGCAGCAACATCACTGGTGGAGAACCCTGCGCCATCCCCAGAAACAGACTCCGGCACCGACTGGTCCATGGTGTGGACGCCTTCTGGTCTCGTTGAGGCTTGTAGTGATCGCCTGGGCGATCTTCCTCTTTCTGCGGAAGCAGGCGAGAACATCAAGCTGCAGGCTTCCGCAACAGCACGCTCAACGTCGCCAGGGAAACGGCGGCTAGCCCGCAGCGCAATGTGTCTGGGCACATGCATTGGGCAGCGGCTCATGATTGCTTGAACGTCGTTGTTCACTAAGTCAGGGACACCAGCCGGGCTGTCCGACAAATCAATAATGCCACTTCCAATTGGTGAGCTGCCCCCACTCATTGGTGGACTACTCAAGCCCCAGTTTTTCAAAAAAGTATTTGTCGAGGGTGATGTTAGATCTGCAGCTGTTGTGGGGCACATTGGCGAAGAGCTGTCAAGCTGTGTAGGGGCTAGTGAAAGCAATGAGTCTTCAGCTCCGGCTGTGTAAGATGGAGAAGCATCGGGTACTGGAAGTGCATTTGGGGTCCATGGTAGCACCAAGTCGGCTGGAACGAAGTTGTCAAGCTTTGAAAACGGCTCCCAGAACATGGCTAGCGACGCTGCGGGGGTGTATGGCAAGGTGGGTGAAATTGGGGCCCACGGCAGCAGACCGAGCTTTTCAGACTCGAGCGCAAAACTAAGAATGATAAGTTTTATTTGTGTGGGCGCTGATTGCAGAAACATGCAACGCTGCCTTGAAAGGGAACGCAGCATCTGCACATGCCGGGCTAGTTCTTGCGAAGAGAGCGGCTCATCGCTTGGAGACGCAAACGTGTCTTGCGCGAGCGGCATTGATGAACAAGAGTCTGCAGGAGAAGGGGCGCAGGCTTCGTAGTGACCACGGCCGTCGATCTCTGTGTATCGCATGATGTGCGAACAAGGGCGTCGCTGCAGCCATGCCGCGGCACGAGTGCAAGAAACGAAGACAGGTTTGTTGGCATTTGGAAGAAAGATGTAGACGCCATTGGCAGGCACGTGCCAGATCAAGAGGCCAGCGTCGTAGAACTCTGCAAGAGCATTGACTGCGACCTGGACTTGGCTCTCGTTCGTGCTTAGTTTGGACAAGCTCTCGCACACCTCGGCAGGCAATCCTTGCAGATGAGAAGCGTGCTGCTGAACATATGCGAGAGCCACATGAGGCGGCAGGTGAGTAAATACAGAACTAGCAGACCACCAGCAATGGAAAGAAACTGGGTTGGGTATGGGCTTGAAACGCACAGTCGAGAGCCAATCTTCCTCTGCATTTTGTTGGTAGTGCGCCTTCACTTCAGTATCCTGAGTGTCGCCATTTCCTTGAGTAGGCCTGTCCGGCGTTTTAATGACGAGATGAACAAATGATGTTTTCATCGTGCCAGCCTGGCTGCTTGTGGAACAAAGAGCGCGAAACGCCTTCTTGCGCGCACTTGTCTTGGACTTACAGAGACGTGCTGTCCAGCCTGTCGCACCACCCTTGGGACGCAAGAGTTTCTTGCGCATCTTCCTCAAGACGTGGAGCTTGGCAGTTACGGCGGGATCGGCTCGGGGAACGTGGTCGCTGTAGACATTGTCGTCGCCATGGCCATTGTCGTCGCTGATGCGGTTGTTGCTGTCATCGTCCTGCACATGCCGGGCTAGTTCTTGCGAAGAGAGCGGCTCATCGCTTGGAGACGCA
>CALGTP010000099.1 GCA_937902105.1 uncultured Actinomycetes bacterium | reverse complement strand
CCGGTGCCGGGCACTAACTCCTGTTCTCAAGTACAATGATATTTTTGGAGTGGTTGGGTGTGCCCGCAACAGTACCGTCCAATCAATTGACGCTGCATCAACAACAGCAGTAATCGGAGGCTTAGCCAGTCTAGGCAGCAAGGAAGCGGCAGAGACCTGGCTCGCCAATAAGATATGGTATCTCAATGCCCCTGCTGCCACCGAGTATTATGTGAAGGGTGACTTCTCGGGCCTCGTGTTCGCCAAGTTCGCCTCAACCTCCGACCGCGACAATGCTGTTGCCAAGATACGCAGTGACAAGGCTCCACTTGGAGACAAGACGGTTTGGGCCAAACCTGACCTCCCCTTGGAAGTCAGGATTCCACAGTCACTTGTTTTTGGAGCCAAGGGTTTGCTTGCACAGTGGGGATACGCAAAAACTGCGTTGTGGGCTGACCCAGAGGCCTACACACTGCAGCTTGGAGACGACCGCATCTTCGAAGTCACCCTTGATGCCGGAAATTTCAACATCAAGTACGGTCACGGCTGGGAAGAGTACCTGGGGCCAGATGCCGAATGGCAAAGCCTGCTTTCCACCCAGACGGACAAACTCAAACGCAATGGGGGCTCCAAAGGATCTGAGAAGGGCAAGAGCAAAGGTGCGAAGAAGGGCAGTGCGGCACCCAGCGACGCTGCCCACGGCGCCCAGCGCCATTAGGGACTCGCAAGACACATTGGCTTTCACCTGCTTGGTTCCTTTTTGGAGCAAGGGGGCACCCAAGATGGGACGTCTCCAGCTACGGGGCCAAGTGTTTCACCTCATCCTTGCCAACATATACCCACAAACTTCAGACAGCGTCGAGATATACCTCGCCACTTTCGCAACGACAAGCGGGCAACCCCGGCCAGAATATGCAGGCTAGCCTCCTGGAATGTCGAAGGTCTCGGTATACACACGGATTCAACAAAGCTCGAACAGATTATATCCATCATGAAGGGCACCTGGTGATCTTATCTGGAGGTCCTTCGGAGCAGCGTGAATATGCAGGTGTGGGCTTTATAGTTGCCCCGTGGGCAAGGCAAGCAGTCATCAACTTTATTCAACACAGCAACCGGTTGGCCAGCCTCCAGATCAGAGTCTCTGGGGGTTCAATATCGGTGATTTGCGCCTATGCTCCGCAGTCTGGGTTGGACTTCGACATCCGCCACGCTTTCTTCAGCGACATGCACACATTCACGAACAAAGTCAAGGCGCATGGGCCAACCTACACCATCGGTGACTTCAATTCTCGCTTCCATGAACACTTCCACCTGGAAACGGACGTTGTTGGACCATTTGCATGGGGCAATCCGGACGCAAGCATCACAGCAACCAGCAACCAACACCTACTGATTGAACATTGCTCGTCGTTGGACCTAGTTGTCGCAAATACCTTCATCAACAGACCAGTGGAGAAGCGTGTCACGTACTATGACTTAGCTGCAAAACCAATGGATGCAATTGCTCATAACAAGTTTGCCGAGCTCGATCATGTGCTGACTGAGAAGAGATGGCAGTCCTCAGTTACCAGCGTGACCTCGAATCGTGCCCTGGCTCTGGCGTCCCATCATTTTATGTTGACCATTGAATTGGAACTGGACATTCCGAAGACTCAACAGAAACAACGCTCGTTGTTCTTGGACCGTGCTGCCTTGCAAAATCCAAACACAGCACGTCATTTTACCACTGAGTTCCTGTCGGCCACTACAGCACCTCTGCAGAGCAACTCGGTGACAAGTCCTTCTTTGGACAACCAGGCTGGACAAATTGCTGCCAGCATGTTTGCAGCAGCCTCCAAATGCCTGGAGCAGCGGGAAGTCAAACCGAACCGCCCTTGGATCCGACGAGGCACTTTGGATCTCATCGAGCTGCGAAACCAAGCACGGATCAATAGCCAGCATCAGTTAGAGCTTTCCCTGAATAAGCTCATAAAGCAATCTGCAAAGCAAGACCGAAAAGAATGGCTGAACGATATGTTGGACACCGGCGACTGGAGCAACATTCGGAAATTCAAGAGGAGGGGACTTCAACAGCAAGGCCGGTTAAGAGATGCCAGCGGTGAGCTCGTGGACAGCGAATCTCGGACTGAAACCATGGCATGCTATTACTCGACAACTCAGTGGATGCCACCACCTCTAGGAAGGCAACTTCCTAACGGCCCCCGCTTGGGCCCAGAATTGCCAGTAAACGTGAGCAGCTTCACTGCAATGGAATTAGATGAGGTGCTGGCAAAGCTGAGGGCTGGAAAGGCTGCTGGCACCGACGAGGTTCCGCCAGACTTCTGGAAAGCTTTGCGTGCAGACAAACAAGCTTGCCAATTGCTTCTCGACCTCTGCAACGATTGCTGGCTTAAAAAAGACATTCCGGAACTCTGGCGACACGCCACAGTTTCTGCAATATTCAAGAAGGGGGATGAGTCGCTGCCCAAGAACTACAGACCAATCTCGCTATTGACCGTTGGCTACAAGGTCCTTGCCGCTCTCATACTAGCACGTTTGGTCAGTGGAGGGGCGGAAGACAGACTACGGAAGACCCAGTTTGGTTTTCGGAAAGCACGGGGTGCTGCCGATGCTGTATTCCTGGTGCAGAGGCTGATTGAGAAGGCTTGGGCAACCAAAGACGGCAAACTCTCCGCGATTCTCCTCGATTGGTCGAAGGCTTTTGACCGAGTGGACCCTGCCGCTTTATTGATTGCGCTTTCCCGATTTGGAGTCCCAAGCCCACTTGTAGACATGGTGGCAGCCATCTATCGGAACAGGACCTTTGCTGTCAGAGAAGGCCAGAACCTGTCAACAATTCACCCCCAGGGGTCAGGAATCGCACAGGGATGTCCTTTGAGCCCATACCTCTTCATCGTTATGTTGTCAGTGCTGTTTGCAGATGTAGATCAAGAGGTCAGACAACATCGCAATGCAACGCAGATGTCTATTTGCTCGGACATCACCTACGCAGATGACACTGCGTTGGTCTCAGATGATCTGAGCCTCTTGCAGCTGACGCTGAATTGCCTCATCAACAAGGCAGCCCTTTATGGTCTAGAGCCGAATTGGGACAAAACGCTTCATTTGCAGATAAGGCACAACGAGGCGATACTCATGCCTTCCGGCGATGCCGTCAAACCAGTGGACTCGGCAACATACTTGGGCAGTTTGCTGTCGGCAGATGGATGGACGAAGAGTTCGGTTGCCAGGAGGACTGGTGAGGCCAGGAGTGTCCTGGACAAATTGCAGACTGTTTGGCGACATGCGAATATTACCAGGAAGAGGAAGCTGGACCTCTTCAACGCATGCGTCGTGTCCAAGCTCCTCTACAGTCTCGAGACCCTCTGCCTGCGGCAGGCTGATCGGGACAGGCTAGACGCCTTCCAAGCCCAGGCGCTGAGGAAGATCATGGGAATTCCCCACTCCATGCTCTCACACGTCTCCAACCAAGAGGTCAGACGACTTTCGCGTCAACGGCCATTGAGTCAGACGATATTGTTCAGGCAACTCAGTATGTTTGGTAGAATTTCAGCCATGCCAGATGACTCAGTACTGAGAGACGCTGTGTTCAAACCGGGTTCCATTTCATTGACGTTGACAGACGGAAAGCGTTCACGAGGAAGGCCGCGACTGAGATGGGAAACAGTGATGCACGCGCATGCGCTGCAGATTGTGAACATGAGCAACGCTACTCTGAGCTCGCTGTTAGGACAACATGTATATAACCAACAGATTTGGCAAGCAACTGTGAAGCACTACTGTTTTCCGATATGAGGCGTTTCCTTAGTTCAGTAGTTATTTTGTCCACAGTCTTTTGCTATCTTGAACTGTAGCCGATGTGTCGTGCACCCAGACACGGTTTTCTCATCAAGAGGCTGCTGAGCTTGTTGAAC
>CALGTP010000098.1 GCA_937902105.1 uncultured Actinomycetes bacterium | reverse complement strand
ACAATGTTTTGTGCGTTTTCCGTCGGCCCTTGGCGCCTCCATCACCATGCCGTCGGCGAGCTTTTGGAGCTTGTCGCCTCCTGCGTGGAGCGCCTTGAATTCTTTACGCGCCTTTGCATTCGTGAGTTCGGGGCAAAGTTCCTTCATCTTGGCCTCGATCAGTTCCGGCATCGAAATGTTGATGACTGTGCGGTCCGCCGAGCGTGTGATCTTGTACCCTGCGAAGGATTTGGGTTCGTGCTCGAATGAAACGCCGATGTACTTCCCCTTCAGGTAGTTGATGCACTTGTTTGCGAGGTCGTAGCTCTTGCCACAGCTAATCAACAGGTCGTCAACGATCGTACCCATGAGTGCATCGTCGTCTGCCGTTTGGAAACGCCAGAGGCATCCGACGTTCTCGCATGCTGTCCAGCCGAACGCGCGTAGGTCCGTCTCGAGGGTCATTTGCCATTCGTGGCCGGCTTCCGGTTCTCCGAATAACGGCGGTCCGAGTTCCAGGACGAGCTCCGTTCCATCCTCGTCGTATTCTTTGCACGTAGCGGGGCAGCGTAGGAATCGACGACCGCGCGACGTTTTGGCGTTCGTGTACGCCTGGGTCACATCCGCCTTAGTCAAGAAGCGCTTGTTCGCCGCCGCATGGCTGAGGAGCATCTTCATGACGACTTCATCCATCGTGGTCGATGAGGTGGGCGTCGTGCTTACGATCCCCTTCTTGCGAAGAATTTCTTTTCCTCTTGGCCCTCCGTCGAGGCTGTGGCGTGCCGATAGCTTGATGAGCTTGTTCGTGCCGGCGTCCGTCTTAACCACGTTGGTCGTCACGCACTCGAAGACTGGTCCCGCTTCTTCGGCTTCTTCTCGGCGTATCATTTGGTTGCCCCGCACCGCCTTGAGTGCCTCGAAGGCCTTGCGGTGCGCCTCGATCCATTTGTCGCGGTCCACCGACATCATCACTTGCTTGTACCCCTTGGGTTGGTCGATGATGGCCTTTTCGCCGGCGTCCGTCGTGTACTCGATGGCGGTTGACATAACTTCGTACATCTTGACGCGTGCGCCCTCCTCGGTTAAGTATTCGAGCATGGACGCTTCCGCCTTTGGCATTTCGAAGCTGTCAGTCCATCCCTTGAACGGAGTTTCGGTGACGCGCGCTAAGATCGTCTCGGGCGCGTCGCCCGTCTGCATCGGCGGTGCGTCGTCGCCCATGAGCACCTCGATGATCGACTGGGTCATCTCCGAGTCGACTGTGACGAATTCGAGTGCTGCTAGCGCCACTTCGGCGACCGTCGTCGGCTTGGAGTGACGCGTTGTCCGAGTGGGTGGCGCCTCTGCCTTCAGGGCGCTCTTGCGTTTCGGCACCTCGGTCCAGCCGTCCTTGTCCGTGGCCGGCAGGGCCTTCGACTGTTCCTTGGTCTGTGCGTCCTTGTTCGTCACATCCCCGAGGGCCGTTTTCTTGACTTGTGCGCCCGTAGGAGATACACTGTTCGTGGCGATATCGAGCCGATGCCACTCTTTTCCGTTGACGAGGTCGTGCCCTGGGTACTCGCCCGTCCAGCCCTCGTACGTGATCGTGTGGCGCAGTTGGCCGTCGCTCAGCGTCTGGATCGAGGTCACTTTTCCCTTGTACCAGCCGTCGAGCTCCTTGCTGTCCTTGTCGCCTTTCCAGTATACCTCGAGTATGGCGCCGACGGGCATGTCTGCTTGCCTTGGCAGCGGCTTGGGCGGGGCCTTCGCTGGTGCGAGCGATGGCATCAGTGTAAGCGGTGTACCAGTGATGATCTCGCACTGTACTTCGGTATCGTGTAGCATTGCCCCCGCCGCGAGGCCTCCGCGCGCCAGCTCGAGCTCGTCGATAGCCCACACAAAAGGTTCCTTTGTTACCTTGCGAGTGACGGCGTTGTAGACCAGGTATGATGTGTGCTCGATGCCCACGAAGAACCCTGTGATTGCCCGGTTGCCGACGCCTTTCCAGCCGATCCGTTCGTTCTCGTCCTTGAGCCGGACTACTTTGCAGCCGAATACCAGTGGCGTCATGCCATTTTTATCGCCGAAGTCTGGGATCCTGCCGCAGTGCTTTTGCAGTCTCGAGGGTGCCCCCTTCTTCGGCGGGCGGCGATCGCTTATCCATACGGCGTACTTGCGCGCCAATGCCGCATATTGCCGCAGGTCGCCCGGGAGATTGCCCTTTGCGCGCTGCAGCATAGCCTCGGTTGCCCGAGACAGCGGGTCCATGTGCGCCTCTGCACGATGAATTCCTGCATGCTCGCCCGAGGGTGCGATGAACAGTTTTATGCCGAGTTCCGTCTCCACACGTCGCTTGAGTTCCTCGCAGTCCACTTCCGGTGCTCGGTCCATCTTGATCTTCTTGATCGTGTGGCCCAGGTTGGTTTCCGAGACCTTGACATGCGCCAAGAATTCGATCGCGTCGTCGACGGTGTGGGTAGCCACTGCCCTAGCATAGCCGAAATCTGAGCCTGCATCGTCCCACGCGTGGAACATCGCCGTCGGTGGCTGTGCTCCTGTGCGTCCCGCAATCTGCTTGACTTGGTCGCGGCCCGGGAAGGTGAACGTGTCTACGATGAAGACCGAGCCTTGCTCGTAGCTTCTGTCGACTGGGTCGCGTGTTGCGTTCATGGGCTTGCGCTTGGCGATCTGCTCTTGCCGGTGTTGGTCGTGATCGATGACATGCTTGTTGAGTTTCGTGAGCTTGGGCATCTTCATGTTGCGCACCGCTAGTTGCGTCGCTTCGATGCCATCCGCACCCGTTGCGAGGCGCGCTGCCCAGACGATTGCCGGGATCTCGGCCTCGTTGATCTCGGTCACTTCAGTCTCGTTGACTTCTTCGTCGGCTTCCGGCTCCGTGAGTCTGGCGAAGCCAAAGAGCAGGTCGTTGCACATTAGTACGAGCCATTTGGCGCCGCTCTCGAACGTGATGTCCCAAGTGCGTTCCCCGCATGCGTTCCGCCGGAGGCCGTTCGCTGCTCCCATCTTTTCGAAGAGCTCCTCGAAGATGATGTTGCGACGCGCCTTTGATGCGCAGTGTCCCTTGACCTCGATCTTCTCGTGTTGGCCTTTGGAGCCCTTCACATACAGCGTCACAGTTGCCTCGCCCTCAAGTCGTAGCGAGTCGCCGCCCTTGGCCGTGCTGATCGACTTGTGCTTCGATCCCGTCGTCTTGGCTGTCGCTAGGATCGCCGGCGATTGGAATATGGGCGTGTTTGCTCCTCCGTCGATCAAGAACGTGACGTAGCCGTTGAGTCGTGGCGTGTTCGTCTCGTCGATCGTCATCTGCTCTCGGAGGGCGAGTAGTTCTGGGTGCCCCTTGGTCACCGCAGCGAAGATGTCGTGCGTCACCGTCGACGTCTCGAGATTCTCGAGCATGCTCGCCTCGAGGTCTTCTGCCTCGTCATCCTCGTCGCTCATTTCGTACTCGTCGGAGCCGTATTCGTCGCCGAGCTCGCAAACTGAGGCGTCGACTTCTTCGAATGTCCATCCGCCATCGCACTCGGAGCTTGCCTCCGCGTTTTGTTCGGCGGTACTCGCTTCGTACGGGATGTTCCATTTCTTGTGCCACTTTTTGCGTGCCTTTTCGTACAGGAAGCCCGGTAGCTTGCCGCCCGCCTGCACGTAGTCGTTGTACGCCGGGAACACGGTCATCTCCTGAGCGCATCCGAGGCCCGTCACCTTCGTGGCGCCTGGTGCTCCGGTACAGTAGCGGAGTTGGCACTTGTTGCACGGTGCGCAGCCGCACGCCTTGGTCGTGACGTCTGACTTGTTGCACACGTTGCACTTCAGCGTTTTGTCGGCCCCTTTTCCGGCCCCTTTGCCCTTGCCTTTTCCGGTGTTTCCCGGGGTCGTGTTGGTGCGCCCGCCTTTACCTTTTCCGGTGAGTGCGCCCTTGTACGAGCCCTTGTTCTTCTCGGCATTGTTGATCTCCTTTGGCGCCGCCGTCTTCGTCTTCTGGCCTGTCACGTCCTTGAGCATGATCGCGATGTCGATGAGGAACTCGTCCCACGTCGGCAGCTCGGCTTTGCCCACCTTTTGCTTCTCGTGGGTGCGCTCGAGCTTGATCTTCTCCTCCTTTACGACGTTGGACTGGCCTGGCTGCAGTGCTGGCGGCAGCTCGTCGAGGAGTGCTTGCATCAGCAGGTAGGGCGACTTGGCGTACTGCTCTGATCGCGCCTCAAAGTCGGCCTTGAAGGTTGCGGCCCCCAGCTTGACCTGGTCGAGGGTCATCGCGCCCTTGAAGTATATCGTGCTCTTGAAGCGCATCTCCGCCGCGTGTTCGCTTAGCGTGCTCGACGCCCTCGTGCGCACACGTAGGTCTTGGAGCAGCCGTATCCCGGACGATCGTAGCGAGAGGTTTGCGCTCGTCTCGAGGTGGAACACTTTCGCCGAGTCGCTGTCCGTCTTCACACAGCCGATGATCTGACGCGCTAGCCACATATCCGCTTTGGCGTACTTTGGATCGCTCATTCTTGCGAACATCGTTCCGTCGGATGAGATGACGTGGTTGATTAGCTCGGCTGCTTCCGGGCAGACTCCCGTCGATGCTGCCGCCAACCCGATCATCCATGTCTCCAGGAATGACGCCGCCTTGTCGATCGGGCAGCGCGTGAGCTGCTCAGAGTAGAGTTCCTTGACTTTCCACTCGTCAGCTCGTTCCAGTCGTCGCATTTCTGATTCTTCGCGTCTTCTCTCCTCATTGCGTTCGGCGCTTGCACGTGCGGCATCGATATCGTCGCTGCGCACCTGCATGAAGCGCAGCTCGGCCTGCATGGCGAGCATCTTTTGCTCGAGAATGTGCTCGCGCATCTGCGCCGATGCTTGTTGTAATGCGAGCTCCATTTGCAGCCGATGTTCGTATTCCATCCGCGCGATATGCGTCGCTTGCTCGTCACGCTCCCGTTGGACACGATTCAGTTCGCGTTGGATGTCGCGCTGCGTCTTTTCGCGCAGCCACTCCGCTTCGCCGTCGTCTGGCGGCGGTGGCGGGGAATTCGATGAGCTCGTACGTCCGATCGTCGAGATCTCTTGTGCCTGGGTCGCTTGTTCCGCGCCGGCGTGCTCGTCTTCCGATGCACCGATCGAGCTACGTCTCTGCGTGCCCGGGATACGACCCTCCGCACTTCCGCCGCTCGTCGTCGAGCCTGCAAGTGACAGTCGTTGCTTGACCGCATTCAGCTGCTCTTCGAGCTTGCGTACGAGCATTTCATCGCCTTCTGCCGCTTCCTCAGCTTGCCAGAGGAGTGGGGGCGGTCCCCAGAGGGATTGCTTGGCCATCTTTGTGGCCGAAGCGATTGTCTGGACCATCGTCTGGGCCGCGCCTCCGATCGTCCGCGTCGGTGCTCTGTTCTGCACGACCGTGCTTGCATCGAGCTCGACGGAATGAAATTCGGTTCTTTGCGGCCCTTTTTGCATGAAGGTGTCCTCGTCTTTCTCCGTGAGTTCGTATGCTCGAGCCCGCGGATCCGAAGGGCGTCCTTCTTGGTCGCCCGGTGTTGTTGCTTGCACCCCGGGTGGCTCTGCATCCGCGAGTGGTTGGTGTTGCGCAGTGGTGTTTCTTGCTTTGCCGCTCGAGTTCGAGCTGGCGTCGTCCGCGTTTCGCGAGTTCAGGGTCTCTGACGTTCGAACCGCTACCATGGGATCAGGCGTGTCTGCCTGATCGGGGTCCATGTGCCCCGCCGACCTTTGGATACCTGGGCGGCTCGTCCCAGGGAAGCCAAGAAGGCGCGCACTTAGTGACCAAGGAGTAAAGCTTTCCTTCTCGACTCACGCGCCCTTCCAGACACAGGGTTTCCCCACAGGGTGAAACACCAAAAAGGTGCGCGTATGCTCACGCATGCAACCGGGACATGCACTCAGTCCCCTACCGCTCTCTCTCTACACGCACCCCCCCCAATCGAGCTCCCATGGTGCTCGATTGCCAGGGTAGAGATGCGTTAGATGAGCACTGTGGCTCAGCTCGCGGTCGCTCATTCTCTCCCGTTCGGAGTATGGGCTCTGTTATCCGGCACTATCGTGTCATCCGTCCTCCTTGCATGCATCGTGTTTAATCTCGGGGTCGCCGCACTGGTCGCCGTACTCGTCGCACTGCTCGTCGTACTCCTCCGGGTCGTACCGCTCGCACTCGTCGTCGCTCGGCACGAGGCCTTCGCGATTGGTTTGAAAGTTTTGGCGGTATCTTCCTTCCGTCTCGCGGCCTTTTGCCTTGCGTTCTGCAACCATCTCGTCGTAGTGCATTTCGTGGTAGTAGTACGCATCTGCGATGTCGCCGTCGTCTCTCTCGACCTCGTCGTGTCCCCACCCGGTGTCGACGTACATTCTTTTGAATCTCTTGCGACTCGCGATGAGCTCTCGGTGGGCTTCGGCCAGATCGTCGGCCACGTCCTGCTCGTCCTTCTTGGTCATCGTCTCGTAACCGCCCCATCCGGGTGCTTCTGTAGCCTTGGCGTCCGGTTTGAAGCGCTTGTTGGTGGGTTCATCGCATGCATCGCGTGGGCCAGCGTCGTCCGTGGTCGCGTATGGCGGGCCGAAGTAGAGTCGGACAGTATCATTTGCAAATCTCCCGAACGGGGAAACGGCCTTGTTGTCAGTGAGGTGCTTGGCGAAGGTTTCTCTATCGCGTGCAAAAGCCTCGAGGTCGAATGGCACTTCGATGCTTGGCTTGGCCACTTTGTCGAAGATATGGTCGCTCTTGCCGGCAAGGATCTTGGCGAAGGTTGCTTTATCGCAGGCGAATCCGGAGAGGTCGAGGGGCTTCGGAACAATTGATTCATCGACCTGGAAGATCCCTCTCGGGGTGAACGGGTTGGAGTCCGCGTTCTTCTTGATGTTGTCCATGATTGACTCGTTCCAGCGGTGGGCGAATGGGGCTGGATCGACGTCGAGCTCGTCGATAGCAAACAAACGTGCAGCGAAGTATTTCGGGTCTGCATGCTTCGTGTCTGGTTCGACGAGTTCGAGCGCCGAAACTTCAAGTCCGAACAGGTTCGTCACTGCGATCATTTCGACTTCGAATGCGTTCGTCTCGGTGGCGATGGGCCCCTTGGGTTTGGCCACCTCGTTTGACGTGTACGCCACGGACTCTTTTACCTTCTTTGCCGAGACCCACTTGGTCAGGAAGTCGGCCGCGTTGAACTTGTCCGGGACGTGCACAATCTTGACCTCTCCTGCTGCCACGCGCCCTTGGAGCGTCGCAAAACGCCGGAGTGCGTGCTTGAGGCGTACTGCCGCATTGGGGTCGTTCGCCACTCGTACGTTCGCGGCATTATCGGACCGGATGATCGTCGGTCCTCCGAGCGGAATGCCCATGGCCCTTGCGGCCTCCTGGACCGGGATGACCAGCTCAGCGCATTTGGACGTAGTGATTCCTTCGCCCTCGGCCGACGAATTGACGGGTCCCATCTTCTTGGTCTCGCATACGATGGCCCCATAGTTCATCATGATGATACATCCGTACAGGTTTCGGTCGCCCCACGAGCAGTCAGCGACGGCGTGGATGCCCGGATCGCGCGGCACACCCGTAGCGAAGCTCACCTCGAGGGAGCTCGTCTTCGGCTCCTCGGATTTGGTGTGGTGGTCATGCGCCGAGTAAGTAATGCCGCGTTCGCGTTGCTCGTATGCCATGATCATCGCCGCTTGGGCGACTATGACCGCCTCGGGCGGTGCTCGCGCCATGATGCTCGAGAGCCGATGCGCGATGACGTTCAGCTCGCCTGCTGACGCGCGCAAGAAGTAGCGGATGCATCCCGTCAGGATCATCACGAGCATACCATGTTTTGTGCGTTTTCCGTCGATCCTTGGCGCCTCCATCACCATGCCGTCGGCGAGCTTTTGGAGCTTGTCGCCTCC
>CALGTP010000097.1 GCA_937902105.1 uncultured Actinomycetes bacterium | reverse complement strand
GTATAATGTATAGAGAGTAAAGAATATGACTATGGACCCTGTGAACGAAAGTAGCCTGAGCCGTGTATATCGGCAGAACCTGTTGCATGACTGTGGTGCGTTGACCGCCTGGCGCAAGGCTGAACTGTGCGGCACGGGACGCCCCTATACACACACAGAGAATGCCCAGCGCAATCGCTCCTTGCTGGCGAAGCTCAAAGCTCGTGGATTCGGCGTCACCCGTTTGACCGGTCGCTATCCTGAAGGTGGACGCATCACGATGGAGGAGAGTTACTTTGTGGTCGACCTTGAGGATGTCGGCACACTCCAACAGGAACTTCAGGCGCTCGGCGCGCAGTTCGAACAGGATAGTGTGCTGATCATTCCGAAGGACACCGTGGAGAACAAGGCGAACGCCTTTCTGATTGGCACGAATCATTGTGCGGGTAATTTTCTTGCATTCGGTGAGAAAATGCCATTCAATCACGGCAAGTTTGGCTACGATTCAAAAGTCTATACCTCGTATGTCAACGGGCGCCCGTTCATCTTCGAAGAGGTCGGAGAGGACGTGCCGTCGCCTGGGAGTGGATTCGGCTGGTGGACGGTGCATCTGGCCGCGAGTAAGCATTGGACGGAACTATAACATGTATCTTGAGACACCCAAAGACGGCTTTCATTTTACTGAACAGCAGATTGCGAAGATCGCGGCGCTGCGTCAGGCCACGTATATGGGCTATTGGTGTACGAAGGCGCCACGGGGTCACTGGAATGAACAACCCGTCGATGTGTTTTATGTAGAGCAGCCAGATCGCACCAAAGGGCACACCAACTATTTTGGCATGTTTAGGAGGCAGGATGACGTGCTGATCTGCGACGCCTCGTCGGCCTTCTCGGAACCCATGACCGGCGTGTTGTGTGAGGATGACGTGGTGATCGTGTCGCGGTATCGGCACGATTACGTGACGAGGGGACCATATATGATTGACGGCGGTCGCGATTATGTGCGGAGTGGTGGGGCCGTCTCGTATGTGTCGGTGACCGTGCGGGGTGGTGAGTTTGTGCTCACGGCCCAGACGGAGTAGTCCTTGTCTCGCGCGCCGCTGTTACTGATATAACCTCGGGTTTTTATCTTTTTTATTGGAGGCAGATACAATGGGTACAGAATCGTTTATAGCAGAAATTGGTACGTTTGCTGGAAATTTTGCACCGCAAAATTGGCATGATTGTGATGGGGCGTTGTTGCCGATCGGCCAGTATCAAGCATTGTTTAGTTTGCTTGGCGTCATGTATGGTGGAGACGGACGAACTAATTTTGCAGTGCCGGATCTGCGTGAGCGTGATGCATCAGGCCAGCCGATTCCGTTTGATGTGAGCCTCAATCAAGGTAAACCGCGTAAGTGCATCTCTATGACCGGTGTGTATCCTCAACGCCCCTAAACACCTCTCGTATCAGCACAATCAAAGGAACATTCGTATGATGCCACGACAGACCGTATTCGACATTATCTGGAATGAACGAGATTCGCAGTTAGGAATCCTAGCGCCGGACACGACACTCCCTCTCTTTGAGTGGCTGAATTTCATCGACGAGCATCTACTGCGGGCGCGGCGCGCAGAAACACTGGCTGAGGCCACGGACGAGATTCGCAACCTTGCGGCGTGTGCAGTTGCTGCTATGGAGGCACATGGGGCTCGGTCGCGAGCCGATCGGGCGACAGACATTCTCGGCGCGGGTCAGGGTTCCGGCCCAGAGGACATTGGCCACGGTCCATTACGTGTGTCAACACTAGCGGGATTGATGCAGTCGTCCTTCGGCAAATTGAAAAGGCCATCGAACAAGCCATCGAGCGGCAAGAGGACTGTTGATGCCGATGCCGATGAGGATGGCGCATGATGCAAGATCACTGTTGACATGATACGCTACGTATGGTATCATTACTATATGGTACGTTGAACGAGTTCAGCGGATCATGTGCCGGCGATTGAGCCGCGGTCAGTGACCGTAGCCGTCAAGCCAGCCCCGAACTACTCAGGGATAGATTCAACCTTTTGCCAGTAAGCGTTGTTGAAGAGTAGAGACTGGCAACTTTCATCAAGCGATGGGAGTTGACATAGTAAGATACACATGGTATCATATTATGTATTCGCAATCCGCGAATCGCGAATCGGGCCCGCCTTGCTGGCCGAGTAAGCCCGATTCCTCACACGATAGACCAGCACAAAAGAGAGTCTCCTATACTATGTCTATGAAGTCTACCCCGACCGTCGCTGCTCGCATTCTGAAGTTCCTGAAGACCGGTGCGGATATTACTGAGTCGCAGGCGCAGTCGCGCTTTGGTATTGTCAATGTCCGTGCGCGGATGTCGGAACTGCGACAGGCGGGTTTCGCGATCTATCTGAACGAGAAGGTGACGGCGACGGGCCGTACGATTAAGACCTATCGTCTGGGCACGCCGACGCGGCTGATGGTTGCTGCGGGGAATACAGTGCTGTCCGATCCGAACTTCTCGCCGGTGGTTGAGTATGCCGCGGCCAATGTGGCGCGGTTTGCTGGGGGTGCCGTCCCGAACCGCGGCTAGTCCACAAGCGGTCTAACCATGATGGCGTGAGTCCTTCACGTCATCGCCCTTGCCTGGTGCTGCTCGGTGCCAGGCAGGGGTTATGTAAGCAATACTGATGAGCCCAGTAGAGGGCGTAACAGCGGCGACGAGCAGAGACAGACACAATCAAACGCCGCTGTATATTGTATATTATATGTCCAAATATTTCACACGAGAGGCATGCGAGTTATTTGGCATTCAGTTTGGGAGTTATTTTATTCTCACACTCAACTATCGTGCGATCGCGACGATTAACTATCCTGGCACATTCATCACAGACATCGTTGTGGCGATGCTGGCCTTTGCGTCCATCAAGCGAGTGGCGGCCGCCAACACAACGACGGAAGCCCGCATGGGATATGTGTTGGGTGGTGCAACGGGCGCGATGTTCGCGTTGTGGCTGTCGACGTTTTTTTTTTCACGGTGAGTCATGAACTTTACGATTAAAGGCACGAAAACTTCACGGAACGATGCACCATTGTGTTTTACCTGTCAGCATGGAATGATCGTCCGCGGGCAAGCCGAATCCCAGTTGGCAATTACCTGTCACGTCGGCATAGAACCTGTGTCGGTGCGGTGGCATGTGACGGAGTGCAGCTCGTACAGCGACAAGTCTCTGCCGTCGTTGCACTCGCTTGAGAAGATCGCCTGGCGCTTCTCGGTCGATGACCGTAAGAAGACGGCGGGGTTCTTGACCGCCGCTCAGTGGAAAGCCGCGCATCCAAATGATGAGAGTGACTACTAAATAGTGGTACATTTATATTGTGTAGAAACGGAGTGAGAATGTATGGCTAAAGTGGAAATTCCTGTTGCTGAACTGCGCACACGCAAACTCTTTGTTGCGACACCGATGTATGGGGGCATGTGTCACGGCCCCTATACCAAGTCCCTCCTCGATCTCAGCACCGTTTGCCAGAAATATGGCGTGCAGGTGCAGTTCTTCTTTCTCTTCAACGAATCCCTTATCACACGCGCCCGCAATTATCTGGTCGATGAATTCATGCGTGGCGATGCAACGCATCTGATGTTCATCGATAGCGACATTGACTTCAATCCGATGGATGTCAACGCGCTGTTGGCACTCAACAAGCCAATCTCGGGCGGACCGTATCCCAAGAAGACCATTGCGTGGGAAAAGGTCTACGACGCCGTGAAGTTGGGGTTGGTGGATGACAATCCTAATCATATGGAGAACTACTCGGGCGACTACGTGTTCAATGTGGTCCAAGGCACCACAGAGATCAAGATGGATGAGCCTGTGGAGTGCTTGGAAATTGGCACCGGCTTCATGATGGTGCGTCGGGATGCCTTTGAGCAGTTCCGTGTCGCCTATCCCGACTTCTCCTATGTGCCTGATCATAATCGCACCGTGGCGTTTGATGGCTCGCGTGAGATACACATGTATTTCCAGGCGCTCATCGACCCTGAATCGAAACGGTATCTGTCAGAAGACTATATGTTCTGTCAGTGGTCACGCAAGATTGGCATTCCCATCTTCCTCTGCCCGTGGATGAAACTGAAACATGCCGGCACCTATATCTTTGGTGGCTCACTGACCGCGCTGGCCGACCTGTCGCACAAGCAACGAGATGCGGCATTCCAAACGCCCGTCGCGCGAGATAATAAAGAAATCGTGGTGCGAAAGGGGAAAGCCTAACATGTCGCCCTATGATTATGATTCGATCGTGACAACGACGGGGGAATGGCATATGCCGGCGTATCTGCGCAGCACAACGACAGAGACGGTTGCGCCGACACGAACACATCTCTATGGGTTGTGTGGGTTCATTGGCAGCGGAAAGAATACGGCGGCGCAATCCCTGCTCGCATATACGCAGGGCGAGTCACATAGTTTTGCCGGACCGTTAAAGGATGCATGTGCGGCCATCTTTGGGTGGCCGCGCAATCTGTTGGAGGGTGATACCGAGGCGTCTCGTCAATGGCGCGACACGACCAGTGTGCATTGGAGTCGCGTTTTTGGTCGGCACGTCACACCACGACAGGTGCTGCAAGAAGTCGGCACAGAAGTCTTTCGTGCATATCTGCCAAATGTCTGGTGCGAAGCCGCGGCCAATCGTGTCCGAACGAACACGACGACCGTCTTTACAGATGTGCGATTCGGCAACGAGATGTTGTGGATCGACAAACAGGACGGCATGCTGATCTGGATTTATCGCCCAGACGAGTCTAGACGCCCAGGCGTACTCAGCGCACTGATCGCCACGATCATCGCAGAACATCGCTCGTTCAATGACCCAGACACAATCCCCCTACTGAAGATGGCCGCCATCGCAGACGGGAGACACAGCAGCGAGACATCCTTTCTCTACGACGGAGACTCGCGGATTCATGTGATCGTGCAAAATACGTCGACGCCAGCGCATCTGGCGATCATGATGCAGCACATGCATCTACTCCGCACCACGCGCCAATTAGACAGCGCGAATGAATTGCCATATGGCGCGACGACACTGTATCTGTCTGTCGTGGACGAACATTTTCTGTGGCAATGGGACGAGTCTCAACAAAAAACATTCCCGCTTCCCTTGACCCATGCGTAATGTGGCTATCAATCCGACACAAAGCCCTTGGCGCCCCTATCGTCACGGCACCCGCGATGGTCCGATTACCCGCTGTCGATTCTGTCTTGGGCAATATGCTGGTGCTGTGCGGGCGCATTCTTTGAACCACACCGACGGGCATTTCGAGTGGTGCGACTGGTTGGCGACATATCGTGTCTATACGAAGGCGCAGTCTGTGGATTGAATCATTGCGATGTGTGTTATACTTGTGTTTGATCTTAATGTTGTTTTCCTGTGAGGCTTTATGACCGACTATACAATTAGTGATGCGACGCTGAAAATTCTGAAAAACTTCTCCGTTATCTCGTCGAGTGTTCTTCTGCGCAAGGGCGCCACGCAGCGCACCGTTTCGCCCTCCAAGAGCATTATGGCGATTGCGGAGTTTGAGACACCTTGGCCGCTGGAGACGCCCATCTATCAGTTGCCAGAACTGCTGAGTAATCTTTCGAGCTACGATGAGCCGAAGCTGACGTTTGAACCTAAACAGTTTGTGCTTCGTGGCAAGGACACGCCGTCGCATGTGCAGTATCCGTATTCAGATGCGTCTGTGATTATGGTGACGCCGGAGAAGAACTTTGACCTGTCGAATCCGGTCGCCGTCTTTACCCTGCCGGCGAAAGCCGTCGCAGAGATCAAGAAGTTCTCGCAGGTCAATAATCTGCCGACGGTGACCATCGAACTGGATGGCGGGCCCGAGTCGTCCATCGTGGTCAAGCCGATGGATGAGAAGAACCCCGCGACACGATCGTATTCTTATCCCGTGTCGGCGGACCCGAAGCGCGTTGATCGGCTGATGGATGGCGTGAAGCAGACATCCAAGCTCAAGCGTGAGCATTTTGATATGCTATTGGAGGGTGAGTATTCGGTGACTGTTGGTGCCACGTGGGGGTATGTCTACTTCAAGCATCAGACGATGCCTGTGTCGTATTTCATTGTGCTGAAGTCGTAGGTTCGGCATGCAACCGCGTGAGTTTTTCGTCTGGGTGGAGCGATACCGCCCGCAGACGTTGGCCGATTGTATTTTGCCCTCGTCCGTGCGCCATTCGCTTCAGGGTATTCTAGACAATCAGGATACGCCGAATCTGCTGCTCTGTGGGAAAGCGGGCACGGGTAAGACCACCGTCGCCCGTTGTCTTGCAGCCGACTTGCAGATGGATGTGTTGATGATCAATGCGTCCGACGAGAATGGCATCGATGTGCTGCGGTCCAAGTTGAAAGATTTTGCGTCCACGATGTCCTTCGAGGGCAAACGCAAGATGATTATTCTGGATGAGGCGGACTATCTGCATCCCACCTCGACGCAGCCGGCGCTTCGTGCGTTCATGGAAGAATTCAGTGCGACGACCTGTTTCGTGCTGACATGTAACCATCCGAATCGCATCATTGCTCCATTGCATTCGCGATGTAGTGTGGTCGACTTCAGTGTGCCCAAAGCGGACCGGCCGTCCGTAATGACACAGTTTGCCAAACGCGCCTTCCAGATTCTCGATCTGGAAGGCATCACCTACGACAAGCAGTTGGTGATGGAAGTGCTGCGTGTGCACTTTCCTGATTTCCGGCGCACGTTGAATGAGATGCAGCGGTTCAGCGGCGGAAAAGAACTGTCCAGAGAAATTCTGTCGCAGTTGTCGGATAAGGATGTGGCGGAACTCTTTACGACGTTGGCCGCCCGAGACTTCAATCGGTTGCGGAAGTGGATATCGCAGCACGACGATATGAATGAAAGTGTATTCTATCGAATGCTGTCCGACCAGTTGCCTGCGCGACTGGATCCGGCGCACATTCCCGAAGGCATCATTATGTTGGCCGATTACAGTTATCGCGTCTCATTTGCAGCGGACAAGTCGCTGAACATGCTGGCGTGTTTGACTGAGATTATGGGTGGATTGCAGGTTAAGGCGTGACGCCCCATACGGCGCCGGAGAAGTCCAAGAAGGTCTTTGAGTATCTCAAGGCGGTGTCGCTGACGAAGCAGGTCGATCATCTGAATGATGTGGACTTTGAGCAGCACTATATTCCGTGGCTTATCAATCGTGGGCTCTCGTATCATGAGGATGCTGTATTGTCAGCAAACATGATGAACGAGCGCCCGTGGCTGTCATTGGCGCTACAATATCGCTTTCTGCTAAATACTTTACGAGCACGATCACGATGGAGCAAGTGGCTCAAGCACACTGTGTCTGAAGATGTTCTTTCAATGGCGGAATACTATGGTTGCAGCGTTCGGCATGCCAAGTCCCTCATTGACCTTCATACACCAGACCAATTGGTTTATGTGCGCGCCCGCCTTTACAAGGGAGGGAGCGTGCCACTGAGGAAATAGGCTATGGCCAATGATTACATCATGCCGCCCCACGTTGCACAGATCATTCAGGAGTGCATCGAGATTCGGCTAAAGACATCCGACGATTTTTTGAAAGTGAAAGAAACGCTCACACGAGTGGGTGTGTCCTCACACAAAGACAAAAAACTATTTCAGTCCTGTCATATTCTACACAAGCAGGGGCATTATTATCTGGTGCATTTCAAGGAGTTGTTTCTGCTGGACGGCAAAGCCCAGCAAACCCAATTTGAGGAGATGGATCGCGCCCGACGCAACACGATTGCGAACATGCTGGCCGAATGGGGACTGATTGAACTCGTCGACCCGACACGCAGTGGATCACCAGTTGTGCCGTTTAATCAGG
>CALGTP010000096.1 GCA_937902105.1 uncultured Actinomycetes bacterium | reverse complement strand
GAAGGTTTGCTTGGGCCGACTCTGATCACCTTTGGTTCGCCCGAACAGCAAGCCAGGTTCTTGCCCCCTATTTTGCGTGGTGAAGAATATTGGTGCCAGGGATTTAGTGAGCCGAGCGCCGGTTCCGATTTAGCGGGAGTTCGCACCACAGCAGTTCTCGATGGCGACACATGGCGGATTGATGGTCAAAAGGTGTGGACCAGCCAAGCCCAATTTGCGCAATGGATTTTTGTTCTGTGTCGCACCGAACTTGAAGAGAAAGCTCACAAAGCATTGTCGTATTTGCTGGTACCGATTGATCAGCCAGGGGTCGAGGTTCGGCCGTTAAAAGATCTCTCGGGCAACGATCATTTCTGTGAAGTTTTCTTTACTGGTGCCACGACGACTGTGGATATGGTCGTGGGTGGACGCGGTAATGGCTGGAAGACCGCAATGGGGACCCTTGGCTTTGAACGCGGTACTGCGTTTATGGCTCAGCAATTACGTTTCGCTAAAGAGTTTGAGAATGTGCGTGCCTTGGCGGTACAACAGGGACTTGCTGATGATCTTGAGGTGCGACAACGACTTGCACGCGCATACGGGGAACTAGAAATTATGCGTTGGTCGGGTTTGCGAAACGTGACGCGTTTTATGCACGGGGGACAACCAGGACCCGAAGGCTCAATCGGAAAATTATTTTGGTCAAAATGGCATCAACGTCTCGGCGAATTAGAAGTTGACTTACTTGGGGCGGATGCTTTGATCATGCATGATGAAGGCTCAATAGTGCACGATTTCCAGCACACTTTCTTATTCAGCCGAGCTCATACGATTTATGCAGGTTCAACAGAAATTCAACGAAACATTGTTGGCGAAAGAGTTCTTGGCTTGCCTCGCGAATAGTCGCTTCTACATGCGTTCAATAATGGTGGCTGTTCCCATGCCACCACCGGTGCACATCGTGATCAGTGCGGTCTGCTTATCTTGACGCTCAAGTTCGTCCAGTGCGGTCTGCATCAGCATTGCGCCACTGCCACCAATTGGATGACCAAGTGCGATAGCGCCGCCATTGACATTGACATTCTCATTGGTGATTCCTAGTTCGCGCATGGCGCGCAGTGGGATCGCCGCAAAGGCTTCATTGATTTCCCATAGGTCAATATCTTTGGTAGTCATTCGGGCACGCTCAAGACATTTCTTTGACGCTGGTGCTGGTGCGGTGAGCATGATCACTGGTTCTGCTCCAGCAACTGCCGACATGATGATTCTTGCGCGAGGCTTGAGTCCGTGTGCCTTGGCATATTCGGGACTAGTGATCATGATTGCTCCAGCGCCATCAACGACACCTGAGGAGTTGCCGGCATGATGAACATGATCAACAGAACTGATTTCGGGATAGACCTGTCGGCACATCTCATCAAATGTGCTGTCAAACTCGGCAAACTTGTGCGCACCGAGGCGCTCAAATGAGGCTGAGAGACCGGCTAGAGATTCCCTTGTGGTCTCAGGGCGCAGGTGTTCATCTTTGGCTAATGCAACGGTTCCATCAGGATTGAGGATTGGAATAATGCTGCGATCAAAACGGCCTTCGGCTTGAGCAATTGCGGCGCGTTGTTGGCTGATGAAAGCCAACTCGTCGACATCAGCGCGCGTGAAACCACCGATGGTGGCGATCAAGTCTGCAGAAATACCTTGCGGAACCATCGGAAACAATTCTCGGAGAGCAGCGTTTCCTGAGGTGAAGTCTGGGGCACCCTCGGGAGCGGGCCAACGCGACATTGACTCGACTCCACCAGCGATGACGAGGTCTTGGTGTCCAGCCTGAACTCCCATTGCCGCCCAGGTCACGGCCTGCTGGCCAGAACCACAAAAGCGGTTGATGGTGACGCCAGGTGCAGTGACTGGCCATCCGGCAGCGAGCACTGCCATACGACCGATACACGCCCCATGATCGCCCACGCTGTTGCCGTTACCGATGATCACATCGTCTACGTCAGCAGTATCAAAGCCAACGCGCTTCTGAAGCGCATTGAGAACCTGCGCCAAGAGTTCTTGGGGGTGAATGTGATGAAGCGAACCCGTTGCCTTGCCTCGTCCGCGCGGGCTACGAACTCCATCAATGATCCAAGCTTCGGACATGGTCTATCTCCTTCGTATTGGCGGAAAAATCCGCTAAAGCACTACAAACCGTAGTCGGTTTTTGGCGAAGATTTATGGTTCGGGCACATTGAAACCAACAATGGCTCCACCATCTTCGGCATTAGTGGCGAAAACAACGCCGTGATGACGATTCACTGCATCGGCAAACACGGTATGCGGTGAGCGCACTGTCTTGAAGGTTGCGCCGCTCTCGGAGTCCAACTAGATGGAACGCTCGTTACAGCTGCGCGCTCAGGCGAGATTCCTCGCGCGAGCGCAGAGCAGTATTAACTCTTTGACGCTCCAAGATTTGTTGCAAGCCTTTGGCCGACTGCGCAATATCGTGTTCGCTAAAGAATGATTGAACAGTGTTCGCGGCCTCAGGGGTATTGAGAAATTGCACTGTACCCACCATGCGCACGATGGTGTTGATCGGGAAAAGTTCTTGAGCTTGATCCCAGAAATGTTGGACGAAATCCCACGCTAGGTGTCCGTTGATTCGCGCCTTCATGCATTGTGCCAATACAAAGGGTGCATTCTGGTTTTTTACCTCTCCACTCACGGCGAAATTGCAGGTGCGAAGAAGCAGTTGTGGATCATCGAACTCGGCCAACGCATAGAGATATCGCAGTTGTTCTTGCGGATTCTCAGCACTTTGAAATTTGCTCAACATATATTCGTAATCTTCCTCATTGCCACTACTGGCCACGACAGTTGTTGCTGCCGAAAGCAAGTCCGGATGAATGGTCTGGTCATTACCTTGATGACCAAACTCAATGGAGCGACAGCGCTCTTGAGCAGTGAGATCATTTCCATTAACCGCCAGCAGAGTCACGAGAAGGCCGCGCAATTTGCTGCGCAGATCGTCTTCGTTAGCCCCTTGCTCCCAGCCAATATCAGTAAGCGCTGGAGCGACCAGCGAGCGAATACGACTTTCCAGTTTCGGTAATTCTGTGTTGCTCATCAGACGGGCGCAACTGCGAAGACCTATGGCAATTGCTTGCCAAACTGCGAGATCACGCTCGGAAGAAAACTCTTCAACTAGTGAAATAAATTCAATGGCCTGTAGTCGTCCGGCAACGACGGCATTCCAAGCATCATCCACCAAACTGTAACGCTCGATCGTCGCCAGAGATGCAATCTCGGAACCCTTCAGGCGACCGAGCAGTTCGGGGGCATAAGCGACACGGTAATAGCCGTGACCTCCAGCATTAACCACGATTGTGGCATGCGAATCAGCGATCGCGATCTCAAGTGAATCACCGATCAGTAGATGCTTGCTGACCTGATCATTGATGCGGATGTGGATCGGAACGAGCCATGTTTGGATGAGCGCATGCGAATCGTGGTCAAAAGAAAATCGTTGTTGACGCAAGGTCAGGGCATTGCCAGCCGCATTGAGTTCGGCGGTGATCAGAGGGTAACCCGGCTGCCAAATCCATGAATCCATCAACTCGCGTACTGGTTCACTACCGTGTTGAGCGGCGGCGTGCTCAATGGAATCCCAAAGATCACTGGTCTCGGTGTTGGCGTAGGAATGTTTATGGAGATAGTGGCGCACTCCTTCACGGAAGCGATCTTCACCAAGAAACTGCTCAAGCATGCGCAGTAGTGAGCCGCCCTTTTCATATGTCAGGACATCAAACATGCCCTCGCAATCCTGCGGTGAACGTACTTCAAACTCCACAGAGCGAGTGTTGACTAATGAGTCCACCTCAAAGGCGGCGGATCGTGAAAGTGAAAAGCTTGTCCAGCGTTCCCACGCTGGTTTAAAAGAATCAACAGCCGCAACTTCCATAAAAGTAGCGAAAGCTTCATTCAACCAAATGCCATTCCACCATGTCATCGTGACGAGATCGCCGAACCACATGTGCGCCAATTCGTGGCTCACGACATCAGCCACGTTTTGTCGTTCAGCTTGCGTGCTGGTCGCTGGATCAACAAGTAGCAAACTTTCGCGGTAAGTGATGCAGCCAACATTCTCCATCGCTCCGGCAGCGAAGTCAGGTAACGCAACCATGTCAATTTTGGCATCGGGATATGGAATGCCGTAATAGTCAACGAACCAGCGCAGACTCTTAGCGCCGACATCTAGGGCGAAATCGGTGAGGTGACTTTTTCCGGGTACGTGGATAACACGGAGAGGTACACCATCGACATCAATGGCCTGCGTCGCCTCAAGTTTTCCGACAATAAAGGCAACGAGGTAGGTGCTCATTGACATCGTGTCCGCAAATTTCACGGCAACTTTTTTCTGATTACCTGAGCGTTCAAGCTGAGTTCGGGAGATCTCTGGACCATTACTGATCGCCATATGCTCAGCATCAGTCGTCAGAGTTATGGAGAACACAGCCTTGAAATCGGGTTCATCAAAGCAAGGAAATGCCCGACGACAATCAGTGGATTGCATCTGCGACGCAGCGATGACCTGAGTAATGCCGTCGTCATCGGTATAGGTACTGCGGTAGAAGCCGCGCAACTTGTCATTGAGGATTCCCGTGAAAGTGATATCAATCATGGCTGTGCCAGGAAGTAAATCTTCAAGCAGGCCGATGAGTAGGCGGTCAGATTCTTCATCCAGTCGGAATGGTGAGGGGAGACCATCAACAAAGACGGAAATGATCTCTAGGTCCTTGGAATTGAGGACAATCATTCGGGTTGACGACATGACTTCAGCGGTGATAGTGACCTGACCGGCGAAGGTTGCCTCTGCTAACTGAGGTTCAAGTTCAATCTCATAGCGATGGGGAACAATATGTCGTGGTAACCGATACGGATCCAGTTGATCTTCAGGACCAGACAACTTGGGGGAATTACTGCTCATTGCTTGAGCGTAGCGTTGAATGATGCAGCAGGAGTATGCGAAACCTTCTTCGGGGCTACTTCGCCGAGTAGCGTAGAAACTCGTGTCCACACAGTCTGAAAATGCTCCGATCTACGATGTTGTCGGTATTGGTAATGCCTTAGTTGATGTCATTGGTGAGGCTGATGATGCCTTCATTGCTGCACAATCTTTGGTTAAAGGTTCGATGACTTTGATTGACAGCGATCGTGCGCATCATCTCTATCGAGCGATAGGGACTGCTGTGGAGATGAGCGGTGGTTCGGCGGCCAACACGGTTTGCGGAGTCGCCAGTTTTGGAGGCAAGGCTGGCTATATTGGCAAAGTTAGTGAAGATGATTTGGGACAAGTCTTCGGGCATGATCTGCTGGCTGTCGGAGTGCATTTCAGCCCAGGACAGCCGCTTGAAGGGATTGCTACCGGACGCTGCATCATCGTGGTGACCCCTGATGCACAGCGCACGATGAATACCTTTTTGGGAGTGTCGTCGTTCATGGAACCTGCTGACGTTGACGTTGACGTTGTTGCTGCTGGAAAAGTGCTCTACATGGAGGGCTATCTTTTTGATCGCAACGATGCCAAGGCTGCTTTTCGCCATGCCGCACGAGTCGCTCACGCAGCCGGCAGGGAAGTGTCGTTGAGTCTCTCGGATAGTTTCTGCGTCGATCGTCACCGCGAGGATTTCCGAGCGTTAGTAACTGATGAGGTTGATATTTTGTTCGGTAATGAACAGGAGTTGTTATCGCTGTATCAACTGCAGAGTTTTCAAGATGCAGTAGACGCCGTTCGACGGGATAGTTCTCTAGCAGTGATCACGCGTGGACCGCGCGGAGCATCAATCATTACTCGCGACGAGGTGCTTGACGTACCCGCGCAAGATGTTCCCCACGTCATTGACACCACTGGTGCGGGCGATCTTTTCGCCGCAGGATTCCTCTTTGGTTATACCAATGGATATTCCCTTGAGAATTCTGCGGTTTTGGGTTCAATAGCGGCCGGGGAGGTCATTTCCCATGTCGGTCCGCGTCCACTAGTTGAGTTGCGTACGCTGTTGCCACAGTTCTAAGGATGCATGATGAGTCGTGAAGAGGCACAGAAATGGTTAGAGGCCGAACCTGACGAAGATATGCGCCTGCAATTGAGAGAATTGCTGGCAGGTGACGAATCGCAACTTGAAGGCCGCTTCAGCGGGCGCTTGATGTTCGGAACAGCCGGACTACGGGCGCCAATCATGGCTGGGCCTCTCGGGATGAATCGTTTGGTTGTGCGTCAAACAGCGGCAGGCCTAGTGGATTATTTGTTGCGGACAGTGCAAGGGGCATCTGAATCTGGTGTGTTGATTGGCTTTGATGCGCGTCATAAAAGCCGTGACTTCGCTGTAGACACGGCGCGGGTTGCTGCGGCTCGTGGAATGAAGGCCATGTTGTTGCCCACTGTTTTGCCGACTCCAGTGTTGGCTTGGAATATCACGGCTCTTGGCGCTTGTGCTGGTGTCATGGTGACCGCAAGCCATAATCCGCGTGAGGACAATGGCTATAAGGTCTATTTGGGTTCGGGTGCTCAGATCGTTCCACCTCATGATGTGGCGATTTCTGATGCAATAGCCTTATTTGACCCCACAGATGTTGAAGTAGCCGCCATTGATTCCCCTCTGATTCATACCTTGGATGATTCCTGCGTCGAGAATTATCTGCAGTGGATCCCATCCGTGCGCTTATGCCATTCTGTGCCAGCGATCAAGGTGGCTTATACGGCGATGCATGGAGTCGGAGGGGCGACAGCTCTTCGGGCTTTTGAAGCGGCCGGCTTGTCAGAACCGATTGTGGTTATTGAACAACAACAACCAGATGCGATGTTTCCGACGGTGGCCTTCCCGAACCCTGAAGAGCCTGGCGCGATGGACCGAGTGATTGAGGTCGCGCGGATATCGGGAGCGGCACTGGCATTAGCTAATGACCCCGATGCTGATCGACTTGGAGTTGCCATACCCATGGGCGCTGCATGGCGTTTATTGCGCGGCGATGAAATCGGCTGGTTGCTCGGTGATCACGTGTTGCGCCACACCCAAGGTGATGATCGTTTGGTCGTGACAACTTTGGTTTCTTCTTCGCTGTTAGGAAAGATGGCTGCTTCGCATGGGGTTGCCTACGAGGAAACATTTACTGGCTTCAAGTGGATCGCAGATGCGGTACTGCGACACAGCGACAAGCGTTTGGTCTTCGCTTACGAACAAGCTTTGGGATATTTAGTGGCTAATCGCCCACTTGATAAGGACGGAATCGCCGCAGCAGTGTTGATGACTGAGGTGGCGGCATTGGCCATAGCCGAAGGGACGACTGTGCAAGGTCGCCTCAATCAGATCGCAGAGCAATATGGGCGTCATGTGACAGGGGAATTGAGCGTCAAGATGAATCCGAGTGATGGATTATTAGCGGTGGATCGTCTGCGTTCTTCTCCACCAGTAACTATTGCTGGACGAGTTGTGGTCAAGGTGGAAGATTTCAAAGAAGCGAATTTGTTGCGGCTGTGGCTTGACGAAGTTGGTGGGGCGGGGGTGCGATTACAGGTGCGTCCAAGTGGAACCGAACCAAAGGTCAAGTTGTACGGCGAAGCAGTAGATGTGGAAGCAGAAATTTTGCAATCCCTATTGGCAGCCCTTGCGGCCATCCTCTAACTACCCAACCCTTGGGCGCGAAAACATGCCAGGTTTGGCACCTTTGACGCCCATCTCCGTTAAGTCGAGTGTTCAGCACACAGTGCTGCGTGGGGAATCTATGGAAAATGGAAATGAATCGAATTTTCTCTCAGCAGTTCGGGATGATTTCTACGCGACAACTCGTGGCGACAGGAGTTTCTGAGCGGACGATCAGGAGGATGTCCACGGACGGAAGTTTGATGACTGTTCTGCCCGGGGTTTTCCGCGCTCCAACATGGCCAATGGGCCGCCAGCAACTTATGGTCGCTGGATGTCTGAGGAATTCTGATGCGGCTTTGGCTTTCACGACAGCAGGACAATTGCACGGGTTGCGCAAGATGTTTGACGATCGGGTTCATCTATTGGTGCCACATGGAGCGAGTCCCGAGTTGTCTGGCCTAATTGTTCATCGGTGTCGGCGGATTGACCCAGAAGACATTGTCGAAATTGATGGAGGGATGCGAGTCACTTCGGTAGCGCGAACACTCTTCGATGTTGGCGGGGTAGTTGGTCATAAGCGGGTCGTATCGGCGCTGGAGAACGCACTTGATCGAAAACTGGTGGACATTAATGCCATCAGCGAAGTGACCCTGCGGCTATATCATCGAAGACGCCCCGGTTCGCGAGAAATTCGATCGGCACTGATGATGCGAAGTTCTTGGAGTTCAGCCCTTCAGTCCGATCTTGAAGTGCAGGTCCTTGATGCAATTCGCCGTGCCGGGCTGCCAATCCCAGAAATTCAATACGAATTATCATTTGAAGACGGGCACATTATTCGGTTTGATTTTGCGTGGCCGCCTGTGCGGATTGCATTAGAGGTGGATCATTCGTTTTGGCATGTTGGCAGTGAAGAGTCACGGAAAGATAAGCGACGAGATCGCCAAGCAGCTGCTCTTGGATGGCGAACGCTTCGGATCACCGAAGATGATGTTCGATTGGGGCTAGACGGCGCAATTTTGGATGTAGCCGCCGCAATCAGAGCTGCAAAAATTTTCTTGGGCGTCAAAAGTGCCTGAATTGGCAGGTTTTCGCGCCCAACAAGATTATTCGGCAGTACCGACCGGAGTTCCGTCGATGATTTGGTCAAGATATTCAGACAGTCCGTAACCGACTTTGCCCTTGTGCTCATCGGAGAGCATTTCCCAGCGCGTCATTCCCTCACTAATGCGGGTTGTCAACCACTCACCATCAGGTGACTGACGACGATTACGTAGTGGAATCAAATTCATGACATCGCCCTTGAAGCGCCATTCACGTTCGCTGCGACTTGATCTCAACACCGCTTCAATGTGGCTGTGGTACGTATCATCACCTTCAAAGACGGTGGTGAGTTCGGCGTGATCGCAATAATGCATTTGACCATCTTCCCAGACAAATCCGCCGCGGCTTCCAGGTCCGTCCTTCTTGGCAACGCGCGACATCATGAAGCCCAAATTCTCATCAAAGTTGGCCGTCAACCAGCGGTAGTACCATGGGGCCTGCCAGTAACGCGGGCCCCATGAATGGTCACGCAAACCGAAGCCGTTGATTTCCCATTCTTGATCTCCGACGCGAATAGTGCCTCGGGCTTTGATCAATTGTTCGTAATGACCGCGGGCGAATTCTTCACCAGGTGCTTCATGCGGTACATCAGGTTCGCCGCCGAACATACTTGAACGACCGAGTCCCGTAAAAGTGATGTGCGCTTCGCATTCGGCATAAGGATTATTTTTGAAAGCAGTTTTTGGATCAACCATTTGTTTGGGCTCTGCTAAGACCAGCACCTTGCCAGCGAAATCGATACGGAGTTCTTCAAAGGGAGTGACCATCGTCCACGTCAGTCCACCAGCGTCAAGTTGATCGTTATTCTCAATTGCTGGGCGCTTAAACATGAAGCCCACCGAACCATCAGGGAGATACAAGCACACTGTCATCTCGGCGGTGCCCTCATTGGCACGGTTGCCCATCCGGAACCATCCACCCACCTTGTTCACCGGATCAAAACAGTTGATGTACATGCTTTCGTTAAAGTTCGACTCGGGGCCGAGTTCGTGCATGTATTCGTCAGCGGGATCGAGTCGTATAGCCATATTTTTACCGTAGTCGTTTAGAACAGCGTCAGTTGTTCCCAGGTGACCGCCACATCAGTCACGACCTGCCAGGTCAGTTTGCGTCGCTTGCCAGGTCGCTTGACTTCTAGGCGATTCGGCCGTAGTGAGCGTGCCGCCCCATGGGCGTCGTGCACTGTGATGCTGCCGTCGCGCTCCACACAAGCAATACGACCAAGTTGCCAGCGTCCCCTGTCTGCCCGGCGAAACCGCACCTCTTCACCGGCAGATAACCCGATACTTCGCAAAACGGCGGATTGTTCATCACTGGACTTCTGTGCTGCCGCCTTGGCGGCAGCCGATTTAGGGGCAGATGCTTTGGGGGGCATGCTTATAAGTTCCCGAATACCCGCGCCTGTAACTTGCGCATCCCTGTCAAC
Organism: uncultured Actinomycetes bacterium; assembly: GCA_937902105.1. Taxonomy (GTDB): domain Bacteria; phylum Actinomycetota; class Acidimicrobiia; order Acidimicrobiales; family Ilumatobacteraceae; genus Casp-actino8. The sequence continues at coordinate 7,501 of CALGTP010000096.1, read as the reverse complement.
CAGCGATCGCGGTCGGCTGCTTTACGTTGTTCAAACTCGGCCACCTGCGGATGCGGGAGAATTAAAAAGCGTTCAGCCTCAATTGCATCTGAAACAAAAAGAGCAACATCGTGGGGCTCAAGAACAACCCCCGCGGCGCGCACAACATTGCTGGCGATCCCCACGCCAGGCGAGTCTCCCTGGCGCAACATGTTTGTGTTGACACCTTGGGGACATAGACAACTGACGCGCACTCCGCGATCACCGTAAGTGATTGAAAGTGATTCAGCAAAGGCCACTGCCGCACTCTTGGTGACCGAGTAGGGGATTGATCCGATTTGACTCAGAAGACCAGCGGCAGAGGCAGTGGAACAGAAATATCCTTGACCAGCAGCCAGCCAATCATCGAGTAGATATTTTGCTGCCCATCGATGAGCGTGGACATTGACATTGAAAGCAAGATTCCAGTCTGCTTCGGGAGTTGTCTCAAGAAGAGTTCCGCTACCGACACCTGCATTGGCGAAAAAAAGATCGATACCTGAGTGACCGTCTTGCGAAAGGAACTGTCGGGCGCTCGCCACTAGTTCCTTGTTGCCCTGTTCGGATGCAACATCGGCCACGACTGCCAACACTGAATTCGGACGTGCAGCATTAAGTTCGGCGGCTAGTGCGCCGATACCCGAGGCTTCCACATCACTGACCACGACCCGCGCTCCGAGAGCGTGAAAGCGCCTAGATAGGGCATCTCCGATGCCTCCAGAGGCTCCAGTGACGACCGTTCCAGCTCCAAGAAATTCCATATCTTGATCGTAGATGGTCGATGGTGTGTCTGACGACGCTTGAGCGTGACCGATCTCGCAAAAATCATCGGGATACGATGCACGTATTGAGCGCTTCCATGCGTTACTTTCATAACAAGGAAAAGCGGAGCGATCCGTCAATCCTGAAATAGTAAGTCTCAAACCAAACAAGGAGAACGCGATGACTGATCTACAGATATCTGATGTGATGACCGACAGCGCTCTCGATGACATCAAGGTCATCTCGGTTGATGTCATCAGTGATGCCCTAAGCATCATTGATGCAGCACTGTCGCAAATGGTGAAGCGTGAATTGGTTTCGACGAGTGAGGTCAGTGACTTGTTGCTCGATGTCCGCAATTTATTAACAGCGGCAGTTCGTAGCTAAGTTTTCTGGCGCAGTTTGCGACATAAGTGAAGCACAAAAAATATGTGCTCCTTACGCTGTTGCTCATTGCCTCGTCATGTGGCAGGTCATCTTTAAGCCAGGGTGCTACGGACGTCGAGGCTTTACTCAAGATTGGCATCATCGCTGATTCCTATGGTGAGATGACTTTGGGTATCGATCCCTGGGAAGTTGTGGTGTGTCACATCCCAATCTTCACGAGTGATGAGATTTTTGAGCCATCGTTGGAACGGATGTCATTAAGTAGTAGCGAAATCGTCAAGCGCTTGACTCCCGTGGTGTCGTACTTTAAGCGTCATTCATACGGTCGCTATCAGCCGGTATTCAGCGCAGGGCAAGATGTCACAATCTCAGATACCGAGGCTTCAGATGACTGCGTTGAACGCGCCCTTGATCAGAGTGGACCCGAGGTGCGGGGGGTGATGGTCATCGCCGATGCTGAACATGGTGCCGACGAGTTCGGTGGATGGGGGACGCCTGGAGTTGGTTGCACTGTGTCATGTTCGGCGCGCGACACTCGTCGGTCTGTCTATGCCGGAGCGGGAGACTTTATGGACTATTGGAATGGGGACTCTCCTCTTGATCTTGTTGAGCATGAAATCGGCCACGCCCTTGACTGGCCGCACAGCACGACCTCGGCGAGCAATTCGGGTCAAGAACTTTATGACAGCGCGCTTGATTTGATGAGTGACAGTTCGGCACCACGAATGGTTATTTCTACGAAGCGTCATGGCCCAGGGACATTAGCCATCAACTTGTATGCAGCGCGTTGGTTTGACGATGAACATCTGCAGATTCTTGATAGGTCGCGTCGTGTGAACATAAAAGTTCAGTTGCTAGCAACGGACACAGATTTATCAATCATGGGTACACGTTTTATTGTGATTGCTGATGGAGTAAATAGTTTCTTGACAGTAGAACTGATAGCAGCGCGCGGTGACAATGCTCATCTCAAGTTTGACGCCGTGGCGATCCACCGAATAACGGTGGCAGGAACCTCAGGGGTTGATCGTCAACAGATAGTCATTGATGGTGATATGCAAGACGGCGATAAGTGGACAAGAGATGGCTTAAATGTTGATGTTTTGTCGATTACATCGGTTGATGGCGACATCAAAGCAGAGATTGAAATGACAGTCAAGAAAACCGTCACCGGTTAGCGCAGAAGTTTGACGATAGGGCGCACGGCAAGGCCCAATAATAAACCGACTAATGCGCCACCGATCACGTCAGATGCGTGGTGTATGCGCACAAAGGCGCGACTGGTGCCAACAACGGCAGCTAGCCCAAACCACAGCGGTGCTGACTTTTTGCCGTCAAGTGTGGTGAGTACCGTGGCAGCGAATACTGCCGCGCTGGCGTGGCCACTGGGAAAACTGCTCGTGGATGGAGTCCGCACTGCAAATCGATCGTCCCCACTTGTGGTGGGACGCTCGCGCTTGAAGAGCCGCTTGACTCCCTGATTAACGATCAGCGATTCGGCACCGAGTAACGCCGAAAGAGCGAATGCCTGAGCAGCACGCTTATTGCTTGTTGTCCCGCGGGCCACAGCAATCAGATGCCACACAACACTGAAATCACCGAGATGACTAGCAGCGAGAAAAACGCGTCCGGCGACTTTCGAGGATCTGATGATTTCTAAAAGTTGTTCTGCTCGTTGATCAAAGGCATCAACGGAGGGCCCAAAAAGTCCGACACCTGGTGCTGGTTCTTCGCCGACAAACGACATCAGGATTCCAAAGTGTCAGCAAACGTGTCGATAATGCGCGCTACTCGCGAGGGATCAACGAAGGGTCCGAAGTGATCGAGATCGCTGTACTCAATATGGTTACCCTTGGGCAGTCGATCAGCAATGGCCTCGGCAAAGCCAGAGGGCTGGAATGGTTCGGGATGACCACTGAGGACCCACACTGGAATATTGAGTTCGGGGAGTTTTTTCCACAAGTTTGGTATTTCTGGATTGCGAAAATTAGCTGACTCGAGTTCGGGTTCGCACTTCAAGTGCACCAAGCCATCTTCACCTTTATGAAAACCGCCGCGGACATAAGCGTCAAGAGCTTCAGGGGTGAAGTGCGTCATCGGCATTTTGTTGGAGTAGTTGGTGATCGCTTCTTCGTATGACTTGAAGGTTCTTTTACGACGAGCAGCCCCTTCGGCTAAGGCATTTGGACGATTGGCGGGCATGCGTACATCATCGGGTTTGACAATTGGTTCGTAGAGCAGCAGTCCACGAAAAAGCGTTGGATACTTGATGGCGGCCATCAGCAATGTGGCTCCGCCCATTGAATGACCGACGCCAATAATGCCCTTTGGTTCGGCGATCGACTTCGCTGCGGCGGTGGCGTCAGCGGCGTAACCAGCCCAGGCGACGGTCCAATCCTTTGGCGCAGGGGTGTCGCCATGGCCACGATGATCGAAGGAATGACAGTGAAAATGTTTGATCAGATGTTCAGCGACTGGTTTCCAGCAGAGACCGTGAAAGCCATTGGCATGCGACAGGAGCATATTTGGACCTGAGCCACCGAGGTCATACATTTCAACCTTGACGCCATTGGTGGATGTAACTTTCACGATTGGTTTCTCACTGTCTCTGGCTCAGGGTGATATCAATCGTCTTTGCGACGGAGCCTCCTCCAACCGATGAATAATCGGTCCAAGCAAACTCCAAGCACAACGGCGACGATGAGGTTGACCCATTGCCTGCTGTTAATTTCGAAGTTAAGGAAGTTTACGGGCATTCGGTCCCGGTTCTGCAGGACAAAGACGCCAACTACGACACAGAACGCGAGGAAACTCAGTATGGGCCAAGGTATTTCCCTTGAATCACGTGATCGGGCTGGGCTTTTGTCAGGATTGTTCACTTTCATGACTCCTTGCTTGGGGGAAGGGTTTCCGGCTTTTTAATGGATGGTTCGCGGGGGAGTCCGAGCAAACGCTCTCCAATGATGTTGCGCTGCACCTGACTAGTGCCACCAGCAATACGACCACCAGGCGCCGATAAAACACCGAAGGCGTCTGAGCCGTCAAGCAGAGAGTCCATACCTGAGATTTCGGCGCGCAACATCGAGGTTTCAAACATCATCTCGGTAATACCCAATTTCATCAGCGAGGCGGCCGTCGATGCCACGGGTCCCTGACGTTGAGCCATGGCTTTGTAAGCCATTCCTTGGGAGAGAAGTTTGGCGAGTTTTTGTTTTTCGGTGGCAGATAATTGCCGACCTTCGGCGAGGCGTGAAATCGAATCCAGTCGCCGTTCCAGCGAAATCACACTCGTGCCGATATGACCGCGTTCGGAAGTGAGCACGGCCATGCCGACACCCCACCCCCCGTGCAACGGACCGAGCAACGCTTCAGCGGGCATCTCGACATCGGTGAAGAAGACTTCGTCAAATTCGGATTCTCCAGTCATCTGTTTGAGTGGGCGAATGTCAATACCGGGCAAACTCATATCCAGAAGGAAGAAACTGATGCCCTCATGTTTGGGTGCATCTTGATTGGTGCGCGCCATCAGAATTCCCCAGTTGCTGTAGCGCCCGCCAGAACACCAAACTTTTTGACCGTTGATAATGAAACGATCACCGTCGCGTTCGGCCTTTGTGCTCAGTGAACCAAGGTCGCTACCAGCGCCAGGTTCGCTAAATAGTTGACACCACACATGATCGGCACGCAGAGTAGCGTTGAGATGCATGCTCTGTTGCTCGGGAGTTCCGAACTTTTGTATTGATCCACCTGCGAGGACCAGTCCCACCATATTGAATACGCCAGGTACACCTGCGAGAGCGCACTCGTAGAGCCATTGACCTTGATGGGCAGCAGTCAGACCTTGACCACCAACCTCAACGGGCCAATGGATTCCAGTTTTACCATGAGTAAAGAGATGTCGTTGCCAACTCAGACCGGCTTGGACCATATCGGGTGGGCAAATAGCTCCGTAATCACGTGGAGCAAGATGTTTATTTTCAGCCAACCATTGCTTTGCTTGGGCACCAAACTCATCCACAGTGATCATGAGAAACCTCAGTTCATAGATCGGTTACTTAAAAAACGAAAGAAACATGGCAGTTTCTTCGCCTAAATTGCTTGGCACAGAAAAGTTGTCGCGAGCGGTAATGGTCTCCCAATTATTCTGCACATCTTCTGGAGTCAAAGTTGGCGAGTAATAGCCATTGGTTTCTCCCAAGAAAACATGAGCCACGCGTCCACCACCCACAGAGAATAGTTGTCCGCTCACTGGACATTCTTCGTGTGCCAAGAAAGCCACCAGTGGCGAAACTAACTCGGGAGCAAGTTTGTCCTTGAGTGCACCCAAGATATCTTCGGTCATGCGGGTCATTGCTAATGGGGCGATCGCATTGGCCTTGATATTGAAACGGGCACCTTCAACGCCAAGTACACGGGTGAAACCAACAAGGCCCATTTTGGCGGCGCCATAATTTGTCTGTCCAAAGTTGCCGAAAACTCCTGCGGCCGATGAAGTAGAAATGATGCGTCCGTAGCCCTGTTCGCGCATATGCACAAAAGCAGGTTGGGTGACATAAAAGGCGCCTTTCAAGTGCACATCAAGTACCGGATTCAACAGATCGGGGGTCATGTTGTGGAATGCCTTATCGCGCAAGATGCCCGCATTGTTAATCACAATATCCACGCGACCATAGGTATCGATAGCGGTCTGAACGATTGCTTGTCCACCTTCGGGAGTGGCGACTGTGTTGTGATCAGCAACCGCTTCCCCGCCTACGGCCTTGATTTCATCAACAACTATTTGTGCAGCCGAGGCGTTAGAACCAACCCCGTCGATTGATCCGCCGAGGTCATTAACGACGATCAATGCTCCACGTTTGGCCATCATCAAGGCGTGCTGGCGACCAAGACCGCCACCTGCTCCAGTGATAATCGCTACTTTTCCGTCGTATCCGAGTGCTGACATGTTGTGCTCCTACATTGTTATGGGGGATTGATATTCGTCTGGAATCTTATGTGAGTGTTGCCAAGGCAATCTCGGTCAGAGCCTTGTAGTCAAGTTTGCCATTGCTGGCTCGCCCAACAGTGGCTACCACGATGACTCGCTTGGGGGCTTTGTAGGCAGCGTAATGCTGCTTGATAAAGGCGATCAGGTCAGCTTCAACAATGTTCTGGCCGGGCAATGCTTCAACGAGAGCGGTTATGGCTTGCCCAAAGCGTTCATCAGGTACACCGACGACGGCCGCATCGGCCACACTCGGATGTAATTTCAAGGCTTCCTCAACTTCTTCGGGGTAAACCTTTTCGCCACCGGTATTGATGCACTGACTACCTCGTCCGAGAAGGTGCACTGTGCCATCGATATCGATGCTGGCCCAGTCGCCGGGAATCGACCAGCGCACCCCGTTGATGATTTGAAATGTCTTGGCAGACTTTTCGGGATCTTTGTAGTAGCCAATGGGGGTGTTGCCTTTCAACGCAACGCGGCCGATTTCGTTACTTCCCGGTTGCACTTGGCGACCGTCTTCGGTGAGGATCTTGGTATTCGGACCAAGTTCAAAAGATGCAGTCTTTGATTCCCCTGCTGCCGATGTTGTACTTTGCGCCATGCCGATTGCTTCAGATGAACCTAAAGCATCAACCATGATCAGTCGCTCGCTGTGTCGGAGCAAACCCTGTTTTGTTTCGGCAGCAAACATCACGCCACTTGAAACGATGACCCGCAGGCTGGAGATATCCCATCGCTGTGGTTCACTGTCAAGAGCCCGCAAAATCGGTTTAGCGAACGCGTCTCCAACAATGGACATTGAATTCACATGATATTTCTCAATGGTGTCAAGTAATTCGGCAGGGTCAAATTTGCGCCCCGCCATGGTGATGATGCATCCCGCCACAGTGAGATTGCTCATCGCATTGAATAGACCCGTGCCGTGCATCAAAGGCGCGGCGGGCAGATTACGCGGACCAGGGTGTAGCGAGCGTTCGCCAATGGGATCTCCTTGCGGCGTAGGAGGGAGGCGCTTTTTGTTAGTGCTATCTAACGTTAAAAACAAGTCTTCCTGGCGCCACATCACACCCTTGGGCATGCCAGTCGTTCCGCCGGTGTAGAGCAACAAAAGATCGTCACCGCTTCGACCCCACGGGCCCTGAACATTTGTCTCGGTACCTTGCTCGGCGCAGACTTCGTAGTCAGTTGCCCACATCGGACATGGACCACTACCGTCACCGACCCATAGCCAAACGATGACGCCTGGCACTCGGTGTCGTAGCCGCTCAATTGTTTCTGCAAAGACGCCATGGAACACGACTGCTACGACGTCGGCATTGTCCCAGATATATACCAACTCATCATCGG
>CALGTP010000095.1 GCA_937902105.1 uncultured Actinomycetes bacterium | reverse complement strand
TGCCCGGCTAGGGAGGCCGAGCTCGGACCGGTGCAAATTGTGAGTCTGCACCCGAACGTGCGCCACATCTGTTCGTTTACCATACATACACTGGCATTGCTCACACACAGGACGCGCCGCACTAACGATACTGCTCTAGTCAAACCACTTACTTAATCTTAATACAGATCATCTTCAAACCAAGTCTTTCGCTCTCATTGCCTGCACAAGCAAACGCTCACTCTTTGCTCTCCTCTTAGGTATGTCGTGTCGACGACCTGTTCACACTCTTATCTTAGGGCTGCTCCTCTCGCAGTAGCTCGCACATCTCTTTCACAAACACACGTCTCCAGTTGTCGCGCGTTTCTTCGATTTTCCTGCGAAGAAGGTGCGCTGTCGCATGCTGTCTCTCACGCTCAACAATGTCTTTAGTGACAGCGTAGCCGTAGGTGAATGATATCTCGCCGGACAGAAACTGCTCTGAGTCAGCCTTGCAGCAGTTGGCGCTTTGGTATTCGTCCGTCTACCAGTAAAGAGGATGTGCTTGCAGAGGATTCAATTCCACTCGCGGCAACGTGACGAAGCAGTCGCGGATCAGCTGCAGTCTATTCTTGGGGAGCCTAAAGCAATCGCCGTGATTGCAGCTCGGGAACACTCTATCGGCAACGAACTGATACCACGCCCGGCCAGCATCTCCTTTGGCAAGGACAAACGCTTCATCCTCAATCTCAGGTTGCATGAAGCCAAGTGCGTTGATGAAGTCAAGTTTAGTAGGAGCCCGCACGCAGACCTCTGCATAGACGTGCATCTGGATGAGCGATAACCACGAGCCGTCGTTTTCCTCTACGCGCTCAAACCTCCCTTTCGGAGTGACGCGAACGTGTGGCTCATAAAAACCCTGCTCCCGCAATCCTTGGTAGGTCTTCAGTATCAACAACAACTGATCCTGGTCCTCGTCCGAAAACTCATGAGAGCTGTTCTCGACTTCGTCGATTCGTCCGTCGCTAAGGTCCGATGGTTTGGGCCCGTTTTACAAGCAGAATGAGTAGTCCATTATAGTTAAATTAACAAAGGCCTACACCATGGGAAAGTAGATGGCGAAGACAACAAGCAAGAGCGACAAGAAGCTGAAGAAGGCGATCGAAAAAAGAGAGCCGGGTGAGTGGTCGCTGAAATGGGCGAATCCTTTCGCTGGAACAGCTGGAGAGTGCGACTGCGACAGCGTGTGGCAAACCAAAGAAACAACGCTCACCGCAAAGCTCACAGTCTATCTAAGATCACTTGGGACACAGACAGTTTGAGTGAAGTTATCGTTAATCTAATTCACGGCCACGTACTTAAGGAGTTAAGGTCACACTGCTGTTGCTCTTCACTCGTTGCTCTAGCTGAACTGGAGAGGCCCCATCGTTTTTCTGCGCTTTTACTGCACTAAGTCGATGGGCTTTTAAGGGTACTGCTAAAACAGACTAGGCTAGGTGCTAATACCCGTCATCGCCGAGTTATCTAGCGGGTTGACGTCAAGTGGATCCATCATCTTAGGACCTCTCTTTTTCGAGACGCTTTGCAGGATGCTCAGAGCTTTACCTCGAGTCGCTAGAACTTGGTGAGAAAGGGAGGGAACACTTACCGCTAGACACGTGATTGCTTGTTGTGATCAGCTTGTACATGTCCTCGTTCATCGTGATAAACTTGTTCTGCGTGAGCGCTTGCTTCTGTTTCCGATCGATGAGCGCTTTCGCAATCTGCTCCTTGAACCAGTCCTCCTTGAGTGTGTTGATTACCTGCAGCTTGATGAGAATACCGACTTACGTTGAAGAGGAACTTGCGGTTGATAACCTTAGTAGCGGAGGGCTCAGGGAGGTAGCCGCGAAGGAGGTCGTCGTTGAGGGCCATTTGCTCGAGCTTCTCAGAGTTGAACTCTTTGTACCGAGGAACTGCCACAGGGCAAAGTTGTTTGTTCGGGATCAGCTTTTTCTTGCCACTTAGAGCGTCGCGCATGAACTCCATCGTGCAGTCGTCGAACGGCGGTAGATGGAGCTGACCTTCAATCGTGAGTATGATGTACAGGTCTTGCTTCGACTTGACGAAGTTTCGGAGATCAGACGCAACCACCTGTGCAGTGTTGGTATACGAGTTGGTGGTCACACGCAACGTGGCTTTCTCCGGCTCAGGTTAGTGATGCTGCTGTTGCTACTGCGGTTTAAACACAAACTGCTTCCCTGTTTGGTCGAAGGACTGGTCGTCGTCCTCTTGGTTTCGGATGAAGTTAGGCACGAAACTCGCGCTCATCAGATTGAGCTGTTGCTGCATTGAGAGGGTCGTTTCCGATGGTTCCATGATTGAAAATTTTAACTGACTGGTGAGTATGCTGATTACAGGCTGATGATCAGCCGAACACTCCGTAATTTGGTGCTCCTTACGCCCAGAGATCTGGCTTGATGTTTCGTGATATCGTTTTGACATCTATTGATCTTGCCTTCACACATCGTGATCTTGTTTCTAAATCGAAGGGCAGCGTTTCGGCTTACACTGGGCTCAACCTATCCGTTATAACCGGATGTACTTAAGTCTGAGTTGTAATTTAGCCATTCTTATAAAGTTAAAACTGATGTAGGGTGATCGTAGCTCCGTTATACTTATGACGGAAATACGACACTCTTACAAAGTGAAATCCCATGCTTACGCCGGAGGTAAGGTGGCAAGGGGGCGGCTTCGCCGCGGTGCGTACCTCTCTCGAACCACGCGCGGCTTACTCTCGCAGTATGTTGGGTGTGCGACCGGTGTGTACGGGGCAGACTACATGAGTGGTAGACAGGGACTGAGGCGCACCTGG
>CALGTP010000094.1 GCA_937902105.1 uncultured Actinomycetes bacterium | reverse complement strand
CAAAAGACAATCGCTGCTAGTACTATCCCACCCCCCCATAGGGCGCTCAGCTCTGCTAAAAAGCATCTGAAAACAAGGTACACTGCGCGGGAGATATACTTCAGCTTGGCGGTCATGCGAACTGGCAAGGACATGGTGGCCAAAGACTCATCTGACAAAGGGCCCCAGGACAAGTTTGCTGCTGGCGCAGCTTGGATGAAGGTATCCACGTAGTTGGCAATCTGTTGGTACTCACTGGTAACATTCAGCTCGAAGGCGGCCCAAACTGGGTTCGCCCACTGCGGGACAAAAGTGACTTCCACGCATGAAAATTCAAGAGCTGTGTATCCGGATGCAAGTAGGACTGCCTTGCCTGAGGCCTGCCAGAAGTGGCCCGAGGAGGTAAGCTTCTCCGTAGAAGCCTGCGCGTGTGGCATTGCTACTCCTATGGAGGTAGCCAAAGAAGACCACAGCTCTCGGGCCGACGCATGGGCGCATTTGGTGGCAGCTAAACCGGTGGAACTGTTGAGCCACGCTGCCAAAAGGTTCCCGTCGTCCGCTGTGATACGTCCAATAGTTTTCGAACACCGGAGATCGAGCAGATCGATCCCCGACCAGGCTGCTGATGCAGCATCATATGTAGTCCCGGAAATGGCGAGCATGGCGGAGGAAGCTGATGAAGTGAAGTCAGCTCCAGTATCCAGGATGGCGGAGGCCGCCCTGGATGCAGACTCTCCCACATTTGCCACAGATGACATAAGACGCGTCACCTGTGAAAGCGGCCCCTCTTGGCCTGACCAAATGGCTGCAAATGCTAAAAATGTGATCAATGAGCCCAGTTTGCTCACTGCCTTGAACACTTTGGGAAAAGAGAGTGCTGCCAGGAGTTTATGAAGGGCGCTCACGGTACCCTTTCGGGAGTTTGAGCGTTGAGGAGCCTTTGCGGCTGTTGTTGGCTCCTTTACCAGGGCCTTTTCCCTGGCTGCTGGTACCTCGCCGAGTGCTGTCTGCGCCGGCGTTTTTCCCTCGTTCTCCTGCTCCTCCGGCCTGCTCCGCAGTCGCGGTGTTGAGGTTCTTGTAGCATCCGTAGGATGGAAGACCATCCCCTTCGGCAAGTACTGGCCGTTGAACTTGACATAGCCCGGCGGAGCCATGGTTCCTCAGGGCCAGGGCCTCGGGTGGAAAGTAACTGACAAGATGAGCATCAACGAAAATCATTGCATTCTTGAAACCTGCAAGAGAAACCATGGCTTGAACTTGTGCTGCCATGACAACGTCAACGTAAGTGCGAAAAGAAAGTTCCGACAACCATCGCCCAGCTGATCTTGTTTCCTCAACTGAGTCTCCAAGCGCCACGCGTTCAGAGGCGAAGCCGGCTCGTGCCGAATGGGGCGTGATCCCCAAATCTAAGCCCAAAGCCCGCTCGATGGCTGCAAGTTCACGATTATATTGGTTGTAACTGAAAGGAAACAATTTGTGGCCATGTGGAGTGAGTGAGACAAGCAATGAGAGAAGCCAGGAAACATCTGGAAAGCGCTTGGAGTCCAAGCAGGCAACTTGTTCCCTTTTGACTTTTGTCCCAACCTCTGCTCCAAGACGCAGAATGATGCGCCCTACGTGGCCTGTAGGAAGCAAAACATGTTCTGAAAGTAGCTCGAGAAGCTCTGAGGGCCTCAACCCAGTGGCCTGTTGAACCAGGAGTCCGATGCCCAATCTGGCCTTGTTTCTGGCCGCCATGTGAGTGGCAAAAAGTTCTGCAGGGGCTGAAATGATGGGCACAGTGTGATGCGTTTTGTGTTGCACAGTCTGGCCCACTGATACCTGTTTTGACCAGGCTAGCAGCCCCTTGATTTGTGGAAAAAAGAACTCCAACGATGCTATAAGGCAAGCAAGTTGGTTTTTGGACAGGTCCTCTCTGTTTTTGTACTCAACAACCAAACAGTCAATGTGCTCGAGATCATGAGGTAACATGTTGTTCTCTATGATAAAACTGACAAAGCCTTGCAGCGCCGATCGGTAGCGCTTGAGTGAAACTGCTGAAATCTTATGCTGTTGATCTGGGTCAAGCCTCCTGGGGAGACAGCACAAGAAACTGCGAAAACGGGTCATATCAATCTGGATAAACTATCTGCAGGCATGCGAGAGGATTCAATCCATGGTAACACTAGTCTGACAAACGTGGCAAGACATAAAGCTGATTTCCGTCTGATGATTGTGTTGAGAGTGTAAGCAGGCGAACGGCCTTTGTGCATGGCCCCTGCGCATGGCTGGTTATCTTGCAATGAAAATTGGACACAGCTATGCAATTCTTGAATAAGGCTGGTGGCTTCAAGGGTTTTCCTCACAGCTCTAGCCTCGCCAAGGGTAATGTGGTCGGCCCAATGCCACCGTCCTGCTCCTACACACTGCCAACGGTTAATGTTTGTGATACTGCTGGGCAGTAAACTGAAAGGAATGTTTGGTTTGATTTCCCGATGAGGATTTTTGAGTCCATGAGTGCTACCACCAAGGTGAGTGATTGTTCTGCCAAAATGTTCACTGTTTGCTAAAAGCGCAGAGCGTTCGCTGTTTGAGATATGAGTTGCTACAATGCCGTAGCCCCCCTTGTCGGAGCTGCCGGCTCCCATTGCATCTGAAGCCATCAGTACCTTTGAAATGGGAAGCGAAGCATCATAAAACATAAGAGCTAACGTGTGGGCCATCAACGAAAGTTCTGTTGCAACTGTCCGCCATGGCTTGACTATCAAGCCTTCACAAACCTCCAAAAAGCGATAAACGGCAAACGGGATGGATAAAAGGTCACGTCTTAGTTGGACACCGTGACACCAAACCCCCACCACACAGCGAAGAAGTTCAACATCAATGAAACGAGCGCTGGCGAGCTCGAGTAAACAGGCGTGTAGCAGAAACAACTTTTCACTTGGAAGGCTGAACCTTGATTGTTGCTGGTCGACCTTGAATCCTATTACTTTGACTAATTTGTCTGATTCCGTGCGGTCGGAAACGTCAAACCCGAGGGCTTCCATGCCGTCGGCAATTGCATGCATAACTTGATTTGCTGACATGATTGCATTGTGTTCGCAAAGGGCAACTACGTCGTCAACATGTAAATACACTGCACCCAGCCTGGCATGAAGGAGCACTCTCCTGCCGTTGGAGACTTCTTCGTTCAGCACACGCACACCAAAATTGCATACAGCTGAAGGGAGGGTGGACCAGGCGGTCGTCGTCGGCATGGCCTTCGACGGATGCAAGAAACCAGTTGGGCCGGCGCCCTGTTCTTTCATGACTTGCAATGTAAGGTAAGCATGCCAAGCAATCAAACGGCAGAATTCGGGGGGGTACGTTTGGAGGCGGCGAGTGTGAAACTCCCCCTTTTCGTTTAACCCCTCCGACTTCCCAGGATGGAGATGATCTTTGGAAACACCTGGGCATCGAAGAACTTCAAGGTCGGAAATGGCAACACATGTGCTGGACAAATCTGTGGCCTTTTGAACGGGGGCCCCTGCGCAGCACTGGTGAACCCTGACACGTTTTGCGTTAGTGCGGGCCTCCATGCCGAGCATCTCATCGGTCACATAAACTGAAGCGTAGGGGGGGCAGCCTGGGTCGGCTGGATGTTCCCAAAGATGACCACCCCCACGCCCTGACACTGCTTCGCAAATTGCCATGAAGTTTATCCACCGCAAGTTTGCCGACTTCACGCGCACCACTTCATGAGCAAAGAGATCACTCCTACCCCAAGGACAGTGACGAAACCGCAGCGGCCTTGGACCTCCGCAGCGAGTGTTGTGCCTGGATCCTGAAACCGTCGAGCAAGGAGGGCCT
>CALGTP010000093.1 GCA_937902105.1 uncultured Actinomycetes bacterium | reverse complement strand
CTGATGGAGTTGGGGCATTGTTGTGTTCTGGCTCTCTCTGCGGTGCTTGTCAAGTTAGCATGAAATTGTTTGACGGCCACTTGATAATTAATTTTGCAAGCTTGCCATACAAATTTGTTCAAACATTCTAAGCCGAGGGCATATGCATCTGCCAACTCACCTGATGACAAAACCCACACTTGAGGAGTGAACGTTGTAGCCCACGATGTCACTTGGACTCTTCCAGTTGACATTGTTTCACTGTACTGTTTGCTTAAGAACCCTATCGGGGTGAGAGTCCAAGCATCCCATGTTTTTTTGAAAGTGGCGTCGCCGCTCAAACTGATGAACTCTTTGTTTACGATTTTGTCAGCACTCCTTATCGACTCAATGGACCCGAACACATATGCTGCGCGCTCCTTTCCATCTTCCCGCCACAGCTTTTTCCCCAGCAGGTGCATATCGAAATTGCATGCGAAATGCATATCGCTATAACTGTGGACTTCCAGTACATCATGTTTAATGATTGTTGCGTTGATCGCTGCTGTGGGCCATTCAAGCATACTTGGCTCTGACTGTTGACGTTTTTTCCTTTCCAATTTTTTAACGTAGCGCTGCCTGCCAGCTACGGTTTTCACATGAGGGGGTGAACGGTCTGAAAATTGAACGGCGCCGAGTTTGCCAAAAGACGTGGTTGCCTTACTTTCGTTCATCAACCTGATCTGGTCATCAGTGAATGTATTGTATTTTTTCTTTTGAGGTGCGTCTGAATGCGATTGGCACTGTTTGATGTGTAGTTCTCGGCTGACGGTATTGTAGGTCAACTCCCCTCGCCAGGTACATGTTGAATTGCTCTTTAGGTTCACAGGGCAGGAACTGCACATTGCAACGCATCTTAGAATTGCAACAGACGCCCCTGGATTGGCCAGAGGTCGTGACCTGATTCTTAAACCGAATGCTTTCAGGTGAGCAGTGGCGCCTGGATTTCTTGCCCAAATGCGAAATTGTTTGTGCAAAGTTCCGTACTCGTGGAAACGTTTCGTTGTGGCTATCTTTTCTGATATCGTAGTTTTTATACCAGTTTTCCAGTCTGCACCGGGCAGCAGTGAAGGCCAATGTGCATTTGTGTCATTTTCAGAATCCTCTGGGCGGTCATCCTCGGCATGGCCGTGTTTTTTTTCCATCCACATACGGCCGTCAACAAGAACAACTTTACACACAAACTTGCACTTGTTACGCTTGCAAGATACAGCATTGCACACAGCTCTGCTGACTGCAACATCTGATGGGGAAAGTCTCGAACGCAAAGTCAAAGGAAACGGCTCTCCACTAGTTGTTGGATTTTGTGCCCACGCCTGCAACCGCACAAATGCATCTGCAGACGCAATCTGACTCACATGCACTGGCTCGGATGCAATTTGAAAACCTGACTTGGCCACCACAGGCGTGTCCTCTGGCGCATCTTCGGGAATATGCCCGTTGTACACTTGCCAGGCCACACGATGCTCATCAGGCTGCCAAACGCCTTTCAGTCGAAATGTGCATTTCTGGCGGCTGCAGCACTTGCACACTGCAATGAGCAACGTGTTAGAGTTTTTGCGATCTGCTCTGTTATCTTTGGACAGCTTCAATTTTAACACAAAAGGTTGCTCAGATTGGGAAATGTTTGCTGCCCAGGAACTAGCCATTGACCAAATTTGTTTGTCTGTCGGTTTTCTTGCTAGTGTTTCTGTGAATGAGGTTTTCAAATTACTTTGAACTTTGTCTTTATTCTCCTCATGGTTTTCTGGATGATGGCGCTGATCTTCGATGGGCAGGGTCAGAACTCCTGTCCGCCATCGTTTTGATTGTCCTGGAACAAACGACTGAGGGTCTGCGATAGCACACGCAGGCCTTTTCCTGCACACTTGGTTATGCAATGTAGTTGCTTGACCTGCTCCAGTAGTTGCGCAGTTGCGCTGGGCAGATGCGCTGGCGCCATTGATTCTTGCATCTACGTCGGGCAACGCTCGGTCTGCTAAGCGTGGGGATCTACGGAGGCTGTGGCTCGGAGTTGGAAGGGGCTGTTCTGGGTCTTTAGTGTCAACCTCGGTGGCTGTTTTGGGTTTAGTGTCAACTTTGGTGGTCGCTTTGGGTTTTTTGCCTGCGCCTTGCATAGTTGGCAAAATGCTAGAACCGTGCGCAAGAGCAGGGTTGGCCAGCGCTCCTGCGTCGCGGGAAGCCACCCATGGCTTAGTTTTGTTTTCGTGATGTGAAGCACGCGCGTGAGTCACATGGGCAATTGGGGGGTTTTCAATTGGTTCTGTTGGTGTGTAGCACGCATCTTGTTCGGAAGTTGTCGAATTAAGTTCTGTCAGGGCGGGAGATGTCGGTGGGTCCGGTTGTCCGCATGGGATGCTAGATTGGCAGCTTGCGTCGCTGTACTCACGGTTTGTCGCTGCGGCTGTCGCTGCAACGCTGCGTGTTGATGGGCTCGCCAAGTCAACACCTGAACGAGCGAGGTCTGCGTCGATGCCGTCGTGACGCACGCTGTGACCTGTGCAACCATACGAGAAACAATGACCACTGGAACTCATCGCATGAGCTGGGCTGGCTGGAGAACTTGGAAACGTCACAGGGCTGAAAAAGTCTTCGAATTGCAGTAATGTGGCTACATGCGGCGGCGAGGGCGGAGGCGGTGGAGGCAGATGAGAGGTTGGAGGAGGTGGCGACGGCGGGGGCGGAGGAGAGGGCGCAGGGGGCAGTGACGGTGACGGTAGCGGTGACAACCCGAAACGGGCACGCACATCAGGAGCCAAATTGTCCAAAGTCAGTTGAATGGCTGGGGACCTTTGACCACTTGCGTGTGGGTCACAGTGCAAGGCCACGCCAGCGTGCAATGTTTCAGCCAACCGGCACAAACGAACAAATTCATCATGGGTGCGCCATTTTTTGGCGAGCAGGGGCCGGGACATTTGGTACGTGACTAAGTCGTGGGTTTGGAATTTGACGATGATTTTCTTCAACTCGTTCAAATCTGCATCGGCAGGTGTCGCAGGGGTGTTACGTGTTTTCATTGGCGCCGTTGCGTTTGCCGCGAGCGAGCCTGCTGCTTTGTCGGACTCCGGTAACCTCATTTCGTTGAAGATTGTTTTGAGGCTGCGTGCCATGAAGAACAAGTGCCTGGGCGCTGCCAACATACTCTCGGGAGCCATTGTGAACCACCGTTCTATGGTCCCTGCAGGGGCAGGCTGGCCGCTAAGTAACGCTTGCAGGCGATCTGAATTAAAGTCTTTGAGCACAGCGAAACTGGTTTGAAGCAGGTGCGTTAATATGATGTGTGACCCACTGGTGTAACCGTACTTGAGGATCGCAACCTTTGAGCATGGAGGTGCATCTGGGGCAAGATTAATGGCTTCGTTTTGGAATTGGCGCCACATGGATTCATCTTGGAATTTGAAACTGGTTTTGCCCCAATCGTGGTCAGTCTGGTCCCCAAGGGCAACTGCGATGTTCAGAGTCAGGGCTTCGCAGAACAGGTGGAGGATGTCGTAGGGAGCTGGAGGCTCGGAGGCTACTGCATCGCCAGCAAACATGAATGATGGTCGGGCCTCATACCCCATTCCGCGGATTTGCGATTTGCTCATAAAGGCTTGGCCCCAATAATCATGAATGCATTTGGACTGGCCACAATGGAAGAAGCCGATGTTAGTTGTCGGGATGTGCACCTGAGGCCCATTTTTGATGGAACGTGGACCGTAGTCCTGGCCATTCTGGGTTTCCAAAAGTTCGTGGTAGGACACTTTGCCTTGGGCAGGGTCTTTATTGTGTTTAGCGTGTTGGATGTCA
>CALGTP010000092.1 GCA_937902105.1 uncultured Actinomycetes bacterium | reverse complement strand
TATAAGATTATACAAGACGACGAGACGATAGGAAACGAGACTAGACGAGACGAGACGAGACGAGACGACCAAAGAAAGACAGAAGAAAGAAGAAGGAAGAAAGAAGAAAGAAGAAAGAAGAAATAAGAAAATTCGTTCGACCCATGCCCAACCTCAAAGGCCTCTCCATCTCTCACGAGCACTTCCCGTTGCGGTTCTCCAACATCAGTCAGCTGCTGCCTTCAAGACTGTTTACAAAAGACAATAAATAAAACTTGAAATATTGGCGACATACATATCTCAGTCGCACCAAGGCAATGTGAGCTATGGCAAAGGACTTCCCTGTGCGTTGTCGACTCAACAAAACAACTCAAGTCTAAGAAGCAGTTTGGCTAGCTGATAGCAGGACACAAGCTCATCCAACGACGTAGAATTCTATAGTCCGATGGAAACTAAAATATGTCACCACTCATAGACCAGCCTAATGGAATAATTCAAGTTGTTGTGTGTTGCCATTTCAAGTTTCTGCTGAGTCTTACTTATTCATGCGCTGAGCGTCGCAATCATCTCTTGACCTGGTAAGATGTCAAAATACCTTTGAAGGGGCCTTAAAAGTCTCAACAATCCATAATGTGTTATGTGCTGTGTGTTCTTGTACAACTGTGTTGAGATCTGAGCACTACCTTTGGATGTGGTGCGAGTGACACTGTAACTTAACTGTATTTCAGAGGACCGACTCCAGTTCGATTGATTGTTCAATAGTTGATCTGTCGGTTTGTACACGGCACAGCGAGTTGATGGCAAAATAACTTGTCTGTAGACCTGCACATATCAAGCGCAAATCGTTCCACGACAGCCCTTAGTTCGGGGGTTCTGTTGACTCTGACTATGTTACTATGTTTCTGTGGTTTATTTTAATCTGTTTCTTATAGGCTCCTACTTACCCATTCATTAGTGGGTGCCTAGATGATCAATGCAGCCGGTACAGGCCACATATGGCTACATGTGTTACATCGACGCGAGGTGCACTTGAACGTTGACTTCAAAATCGCGGCAAGACACTAGGCCTGCACATGTTTGCATGCGATGGTCATTGGCAGTCGTAGTAATGATAAAAATCATTGCCAGAGGCGAAATATTATTGGGAGCACGTGTCTATGGTTAGGGTCTCCAGTCCACGAAAATTACAGCAAATTCAAAACATCACGAAGTAGGCCACCATCAAGAGAATTTCAAATCCAAACAAGTTCGTGCTGCAACTATGCTGTAACTGAATTGGGTCTAGCATGATTTCGAATTGAAATGTAGCATAGGCTGGAAACTAACACGTGCTGCCATTGACACCGCCATCTATCTCAATGCATGGGCTCGAAAAAACATAACTACTCAACACAGAATCAGTAACGATTCGCAACATGCCGACACGCCAACATCCCTAGCATATTTCCACAGCAAATATGATTATAGCACGGGCATTATTCAACAAGCAACTGAAATCATACGAGCAATCAATCGCTAAACACATCGAAGCCAAGAGCGACTGGTTCATGCCTCTGGAGTCTGTGTTCCAATACCATCATCAGCAGTTGTCCTCTTACGCTTGGCTGAAGCCTCAGGCAGTGGCTGTGGCGCATCGTGGTTTGCCGCATCCTGCACACAGAACGTCTTGCAGGCATCGCCGACAAGGACTTGCAATTCAGCTGGCAATTCCAAGTTGTATTCGGTGACATGCTGCATGGTTTGTGTCATGTTGCCCACCAGTGTTTTCAGCTTGTCGTTCGTCTTCATAAGCTCCTGTGCTGGCAGTGTTTGTTTCTGTGCTGTCGACAGTGTGTTGGAATGCACGATTGTGCTGAGAGTACAAGCACAGACTGTCAGCAAGCCATGGTTGAAGGTCTCACTCACTCCCTGCATGTCGAACTTAATCGATGCGACTTTCATGTGCTTTTTGACAAGCGAAAGCTCTTGCATAATACTTCCAACCAAAATGCTGAGATCCTTTAGCATCACTTTCTTCGAAAGCTCTGCACCCGCTTCCTGGGTCCAAGGAGAAGGCAGTGCCGGCAGGGACATGTCTTCCAGCTTCGTGGCGAGACTCATGAGTTTCTTCGATGCCGTATCGCGGAGAGCAACAACCTTATCTGCGCAAAGCGTGTATGGAATGCATTAAACTTGCGTTGCTGAATTTGATAATAGGGCTTGCAACTACGAGTGGCAGTTCGCAATAGGATGACCAGTTGCCCGAACATTTGTTTAACTTGGGAGTTAGAGATAGTCAGGAGCTAATTGGGTAGCAATAAAAATCAAAGGTCTGTTGAAAACGACTAAGATCAACACCCACTCCTTGGCTCGGTTGGTGCAATCAATCAGAATGGCACTCGCGATGGTCCTCGAACCCTCATCAAAGGCAAACAACTCGGTACAATAAGTCTCGTCGCCTCCAGCCTTCTCGATGTAGCCCAGATTGCGCTGCATCGTCGCAAAGTTCTTGAAGACGGTCAAAAGTTTTGGGTGTGTCGTCTTGCCGATGTTTGGCATCACGCCTACCAACGCCAAGCTAGACTGAGAAAGGCGAAGGAAAGCCACTGCATGGTCAGATGTTTGTTCGTATGAGGCCTTGTCAGCACCAGCGAGCTGCCCAACTTGCTTCAAAGATTCACAATCGATGGTGGCAAAGAGGGTGGCATCCTCGACATCAGACTGAATGCATCGCCGCAGCTGAGCTTGAACCTTTGTGAGCAACGCTTTAGCTTCAGCTTTGCTAGTTGCAGCAACAAGTGCACTGGACTGGTTGCGAAATTGTTTCAGAGTCGCAAGGAAGCTAGCCTCTGTGCACATATTCTGGATTATGTCGAAACGATCGTCCAAGCCCTGGATATGCCCATTGTTTGCTAACGTCCCACCAGAGTTCATCGAGGACACGATCTGGAACACAAGTTCGTGGAACCTCTGATGTTGTTGTTCAGGGCCAACAAATGAAACAATAAAATTTCGTACTTGCTCAGAAGAAGCAAGATTTGAAAAAGATATATAAAAAACATGTCTGCAATCACTGAAAGCGGGGCTGCTAATCAGCAACCAAAAAACAGGAACATCGTGTGATCCTCGCACTTGGCTGAATTAAGCTTCAGCGTGGACCGCATACAGGTAAATTGCCACGCAGGGGGAAGCTGCACCCCCACATGGCTATCATGACTGACGATACAGCTGAGCAAGTACGGCCCCAGCTCAGTTTTGCAGTGCCACTCAACTGCCTTCTGCACGGCCTGCTTTGCATGATTCTCGATGATGCCCATGTGATGTTGGTTTGCTGGGTTTTTGGCCAAGATCTTCCTCAGCGGTGGCAGCTGATCAAGGAATCCTTTCAATGCCTGCACGCCGGCCTCCGAGTTAACTCCAGTCTCCACCATATCTGCAAGCTTATCTTTGATGTTGCTGATCTTATCGAGGAAGCTTGCGGATTGCTGCCTTTTTGCGCAGACTTGTTCTACTGCAAGCAGTAACGGATTGCAGTGTGGAAGAGCAACCAAGCTTCGAAGCAGAATCTGATCCTCAGGACAGTTCCTTATGGCACCAACTGCTCGAAGTACATCTTGTGGAAGGCTCGCTTTGTCTTCACATTTCAAAGCTGTCTGCAGGTATGTCAGCTGCTGCACCACTGACTGGCCCACGGCCAGTTCGTGCGCGAGCAAAGTGTCCACAAGTTGTTTCAACGAGCGAATAGGCATACTGTCCAATGCTATGGCGCGAGGCTGCGAAGAGGCCAAAAGTTTCTGCACTAGCTGAGTCACAATCAAGGCCAGACCATCTGAGACTTCATCATTTTCGGTAGTGTCGGCATTCTGGGAGAAGCAATCAGACAGCTCGCTGTCTTCGGCCAACATCTGCGCAATCTCATCATATTTGTTGTACCGGAGGTTCTCCACGCACAATGCTTTCCAGCGCTTTAGGTGTGCAGCAGTGGAGAAGGAAATGCCACTAGTCTGTTCAGACCGCATTGCTGCATCCAATGCCTCTGCATTAGGAGATGCAGCGGCAAGCTCCCGGAATATCTTCATGTAGTTGGCAGCTGTCTCAGAGGCCTCATCCATCAGGTCACCGAGAGCGCTAGCTTCTTGGGTCTTCCGCCGTTTGATCGATTTCTTCTTCTCGCCCACCATCTGGACCACCACGTTGCCAGAGTCCAGCTTGTCGTTGCAGAACTTCATCAAGTCAGGCTCGTTGTTCGGCATGCAGCTGACGTCAACAAAGGCTGCCAGTTTAATTTGCACCTCCTCTGCGAAGTCGGCATCCTCTGTTTCCATCTGTTCAGTGGTTTTCTTGCCCTTACCACTTGGACTACGATTATCTCCACCCGGTGTGCTGGCGATGGGTCGCTTTGCACCAGGTGACCGGGAAAGCTTCGATGTGCTGGCAGTCGCAGTTGGCTTTGTAGTTCTAGATGATGGTTTCTTGCTTTTGTGTTTCGGCTGGCCTGTCTCAGAGCGGCTGCCACTGCTTCCCTTAGTAATGCTTGAAATCATGCTATTCATGAAGTTGGTCTGCACGCAGCTGTCCGTCGAGGCAACAGATTCCTGGCTAAGAAGCCCGTGTTCCTCGGCAGCATCATCAGGTGCACCAATGTGAAGGGCAGCTTGATCACTTGTTGCCGCAGCCTTTGTGGCGTTCACCAATCGTGCACCTTTATCCGACTGCACTGCCTTAGCAAGCACCGCCACAGTGTCAAACATGAAGACATCTCCGTCGTCCACAATGTTGCCAGTAGAAATTGCCTTGCGAGCCTGTTCCTTTGAAGATGTAATGGCAGCGTCGACTGCTTCGGCCTTTCGCAACCCGTGCTCGTCGAATTGAAATGATGTAGTTTCATCAATGCCTTGGAACTCTTCCTCCTCCAACTCGTAGACACCTACGTCTTCTGGCCTCTGGCAATAGACACCTTTGATAGATTTGCCTTTGAACTGTCTGGATTTGACCAGAGTCTTTGCAGGCTGTCCATGTATCGCCACGTATGCGTTCAGCTCCATAAAGTGCATCTTCGGGGCTTTCATTTTCTGGGTAAGCCCCTTACGAAGTGTAAGAAGCCTTTGTGGCACAAGGCATTCTTTGTTTCGAAGCCGAAGTGATGGGTTGTCATTCTTCATATTTATAAACTTGGTCCTGGAGTCCATGAATTCGCCGTTCAGGGAGGACTCGCTCTTGCACGCCATACAATAACTGTCGAGGGTGCCATATGAAGCGCTGAATCCCCCACTGACAAAAATGAAGTTGCACAGCCTGTGTACGGAGCCTCTCGGTTTGTCTTTAGTTCCGAGATTCCAAGCGTCAAGTGGAAGCCATGCTACGGCGTCATTCTGTGCATCACCTTCGAATGGGGACAAGCTTAACGAATCTCCTCCGCACAACACACATGATTTGGCCAAGTAGCTGGCCGGCAACCCCAAGGTACTGAGCAGCTTCGCGTCAACCACGCGGTGTGGTGCCTTACGGGTCGCCAAAGTAGATCCACTCTCGCTTCGCGGCATTGTTGTCACTGGCACCCTCCGGGATGTAGGGGACGAAGAAGTCGGCAGGGAAGCAGTTGGCAACGTAGAGCAATTAGATTGGGCGGAGGCGCCTGGAATGACCGAGTTGAGCACAATCTAGCAACAGAAATGCAAGTGGCGTTCCCGGGATTGGTGTACAGTGGTCTGAATTGGTCTGGGTGGGCGCGCACAACAAATTCAGAAAAAGTCTAAGATTTGATTCCAGATGTTGTGTTAGTTGTTATAAACGTGGTCAGTTTACGGGGCCTGGATATGTACCAGGATATGTACTAGGAAATAGCATTATATGTACCAGGATTTCCATTATATGTAAAATTATATGTACCTCGATTTCCATTATATGTACCTGATTTGGTACGGCCCTGTACGGCCCTATACGGCCCTAA
>CALGTP010000091.1 GCA_937902105.1 uncultured Actinomycetes bacterium | reverse complement strand
AAATCCCTTCATAGCCCCAGTTTGATGACCGGCCCATCCTTGCTAAGTCCCCTGCTTGGAAACAAATGAGAAACTGCCATATACATATTATGTATACCCTTTGGGAACTGAAAAAGACACTCTATATATACATATGTATATGTATATACGTTTACGGGAACCAAGTGAGCTTTACGGGAACCAAGTGACAACGGTACTCCACTCTGAAGGTTTGAGTGACTGGATTCAACTTTGCAAAGAACACGCCATGCACTGAACCTCGGCCTGGAAGTAACAACTTCAACTCAGCAGGTGTGAGTTCGTTGATTCGCTCAAATTTCTTTCGTTCTGCTTCTTTTTCTGCTTCCTTGAAGTCAGCTTTGAGTTTCTGGATTTCTGCTGCCTTTGCCTCTTCCTCCGTTTCCGGTTGAACCGGTTGGTCCTTGTCCTTGTCCTTGTCCTTGTCCTTGTCCATTTCAGCTTGCACGCGACGCTTCACTTTGGCAGTGAGTTGTGCTTCCACCATTTCCATTGCACTCTTCTTGACATGCTTGTAAGCCTCAGCCTCTTCAAGTGTCATCTGCGAAACCAGTTCCAAAATTGTCGGATCAATTTTTTGGACTGTCGTTCCCATGATGGCTTGGATCATTCGCAGCTGTTCCTCTGGGGAGTCTGTCTCAAACAGATGCTTGACGAGGCTTGTCGCCCAATCGATTTTGATCACATTCTTGGTTTTGCCTGAGCCTGAGCCTGCGGCTGGCGCTCGCAAGTTGATTGATTGGCAGATTAGCCTGAGCTGTGCGACAGTAAAGAATGTGCCACTTTTGATGGCAGCTGGAAGCACAGGGCCGACAGAAACAACCTTCATGGCCGATCCCAGTAGTCGGAAGCGTTTGGGCAGGCATGCTGAGGGCAATTTCCTGACTGTCACGTGTTCCCAGACGCACAGTGTCGTGACTCCGAAATTGTGCATGAAATCTGGCGACTGTTGGTTGTACGGGTTGACAGTCAAGTAAACCTTACTGTGCAAGATGTAGCATAAATAACAAACCCATTCGTCACTACAACCTGCACCTGAAGTAAAACACACGAAACTGCAACGATCTAGCATCTGCGACCAAAAAATGGACGATCTAGCCAAGCAGCCGGGTTATCATCGCCAGGAGCTTCACTGCAATATTTTGTCACACGCACTGACAACGAACACCACTTGCGGAATCCCATGGATAAGTGATATGTATCATCTGCCTTCTTCCTGTAAATCTGCCCTTCGACCAACAAAGCTCCTGGCACTCACGCCGCTCTCTGAATAAACTTTCATCGTGAACCAGGTTTGTGATGTAAGTTTACTCAGTTACTGAGCGGTGTGAAATAAATTCCACAAGTTATCCAAATGAAAAAACAAATTGACCAAGGACCCTGTCCTGCCCACACCTGGCCGATGTTTTCGAACTTTGGGCTATCACACAGCATGTACCCAGTCGCTGCAACACTTTTCTGATTTGATAACGGCCCTCCGGTCCTCCATTTGCTTTTGTAAAGACTGTTGATTGACACAGCCGCCGGTTCTTTTCCCTCAGCTGCTGCTACAAGCGGCATCGGAGTGTCTGCTTTGAACAATTTGTTGAAAATCGCAGTCATGGCAAAGTTGGCAGGGTTATTGATGCGATACACTGCCCAAGCACTGCCTGCTGGCAACATTTGTTCCATGCCACTCGTCTTAACGGTAGATGCACAGGTCGCACACATCCACTTCAGACAGTTGCTCATCTTCTTGTTCTTTGCATGCCGGGAGGACATGTCCGCCAGGTATGCGAACACAGATTCCAGAATGTCGGCTGTGGTGCTAGATCCCATCGCCATCCGCATCATCAACTTCCGTGCCTCTGGGTCGTGGGCGTTGTAGCCACTCTTGAACATAATAACCATGAGTTCTCTGGGTAGGACTTCTTCTTGCCAGCCAACATCTGAAAGTAGATCTATGATCTGACGGTCCCTGGTATCAATGACCATGTCTTCCTTACGTGCCAAAGCTGTGCTCAATCTGTGTTGTTCTCTACCATTTTCAAGATCATCATGATCTGGTTGTTCGCACAGAAACACCACCAAATAATTGCTTTGAACAAACTGAGCTTCTGCGACTAAGACACACTCGATTATTTTCTTGAGCAGGTCCATACCAGTTTCACGCGTCTGTCGGTCTCGAGACAACAGCACAGCTGCGCCATGCGGAAGCGAGTACTTGAACATCATTTGCCGCCATGTCATGTTGCTCGCTAGGCAGTTGGCGAAGTTATGGACATCTTCGACCCAACAGACCTCCTCAGCTAAGAAGTGCAAATCAGGATCAAGAGGCTCTTCACATGCCTGTGTTATCCCAAGGCGCTGGTAGATCTCAGTCTGGTACGGTTTGTGCAGAATTTCCGAAATTGTTCCCCACCATGAGTCTTCTCCACCAGCGCTCCGCGCAGCAGCCCAATCAAGCAATGGTAGCTTACCTTGACTTTGCACACCCCTGTCGTAGCAGTACTCTGTCTCGAGCGGCGCAGCTACATCTGTGATGACGATGGCATGCTTCTGAAGGTCTCGATCAGCCATCAGTTCAGCAAACATTGCAGTCGGGCCTCTGCCACTGTACGCCTTGTACAGCTCGCTCTTGGTCATTTTGTGATCCCGTTTCATTTCAGTTTCTTCTTCATCCTCATTTTCTTCCGCATCATCTCCAAGTTCTTCCAAATCTTGCACGTCGACCTTGTTTCGCCAACAGAGCAAAAACAAAATAAGGCGACCCACTCCAGCGTCAACAATAACTCAGTTTGTGCTTAGCCGTCGCCAAGGACACAACTTCAAACGAACAAAAATATGGTTCAGGTCTCAGAGTATCGGTTTACATTTGACAAAGGCTCTGATATCGAAGCTTTTTACGGCATCGGTTATTTGTTCATTGGCATGCTTATGTTCTGTTATTTCAATTCGCTGGATCAATAAATTGCCATATCTGAGGTTCAAGAAAATGGTAACTGACGAGTCAAGCCAGAGCGTCGGAACAACACTTGGTCGGTTGTAACCTGCTAATGGTTGCCAAGCTACACCACCGCGAGTTTCATGAACCAGGGCGTGGGCAGCTTCTGACTGTATTGTCCAATCCTTCACAATCGCCCGGAACGCTGCATTCATACCAAACCATGCTTTGTTCTTCACCTTAGTCGTGGGGGAAACAGATTGGGCCTCGAATCTAGGATAGGAGATGGCCACTGACAATAGTAAAGTACCAAACACTATTGCCTGCAAATACAATTGGGTCACAAATTTCAATCGGTTCTTGATTGATTGGCAATCCATAAAGTCTTGCAAACTTGAACGCGCCGTACTCTCATCTACTTCCTCGTTCCTATCGAACGACACTTCCTCTGCTCTCTCGATGAAGTAGTTTTCATCCTGTCTGTTCAAAAACCGTTGGAACAACTCTTGCTTCTGATACAAACGATCTCCAGAACAGAAGGAACCGTGGTTGAAATTGCAGAGTACTGTTAATTTCATCACAGCTGTGTCTTTGTTGGATTTTTTGATGGCTGCTTTGAAAGCATTCCACTTAGGGTGAGCTAACTCTGGTTCCACGCAGCCCCTGACCAGCAACCCATTGGAGCTGAACACATATCGCCACGCCTTACACTGTTCACCTTCCTCATCGTTGACCTTAGCTGCTGTTTAAACTGAATCCGAGCCTACAAGTTGTCGATGCTTTACCTCGTTATTAGAACTAGTGTTCGCTTAAGGCTTGAGCAAACACAAATTATAATACGAGGTAAAGCAAATGCTAGCTTGCGTCCCCCCTCCTCTAAGACTAGTGTTTTGCTATGGTTTTCCAGGGAAGGGCGCGTGGTGACACGCAGCGTCCATGTGGAACCGCATTGTGTCT
>CALGTP010000090.1 GCA_937902105.1 uncultured Actinomycetes bacterium | reverse complement strand
GTTGTTGGTGGTGTGGTTGTTGGTGGTGTGGTTGTTGGTGGTGTGGTTGTTGGTGGTGCGGTTGTTGTCGTCTCCACGATGGCTTGACCAACCTTTAACAACACTTGACTTCCAGGAAGAGACTGCACATTAGCGCTCGGATCTTGGGCGATTACTCGACCATCGTTGGCACTTGCTGCGGGTACCTCGATGTATTCAACGACGACGATAAATCCACTCGAGACAAGTTTGGCGGTGGCCTGGGCTTCGGTGAGACCTGAAACTAGGGGCACTGCAGTTGTGGCCTGACCTGTTGACACATAAATCGTGAGTGCTGAACCTTTGGTGGTCTCACCACCGATTGATGGACTAGTGCGCGTGACGCGACCTGCATCAACCGTGGCACTTGCCTCTTCCACAACAGTGACGAGGAATTTGAAAGGTTCGCCTTCTAGCACCGAACGCGCTGCTTGGGTTGTTTGCCCTTGGACATCGGGAATTTTTATAACCCCACTACCTTGACTGACAACGAGATCAATGGTGGCTCCACCAAGCACCTGCTCACCATTCTTGGGCATTGTGGAGATGATTGTATTTTCTGGTGCAGTTGGATCATTTTGTGGTGTGACAATACCGATGGTGAGCCCGAGATTAAATAGCGCGGTGCGTGCCTGATCAATCGTTAAGCCAGTCAGATTAGGCACTGGAATAGGGGTATTTGAAGGGTTATAGACAACAGTGATTGAGTCACCTTCACGCACAGATTCGCCAGAATTTGGAATCTGCTTCCACACGATGTTGTCGTCAACAGAGTTTGTCTCTTCTGCCTCTGGCACTACCGAGAGTCCTAAATCTTCGAGAGTGGTGACGGCTTGATCAAGCGACATTGAGGTCACATCGGGAAGAATGAAGGTGACGGTTTGACTTGAGCCTCCAGAGAGAACAAGAAAAGTTACGACAGCAGCCACAATCAAGAACAATGTGGTGGAGACTGCAGCGATCACAATTGATCTGCGTCGTTTTTGGAGATCGTTGATGTCGTTGATTGCGCTACTCGGTGTGTATCCAGGTGGATAGGCGGGGTTGGGGTTGATGGTTGTGCGCGGCAGAGCTGAAGTTGCGCCAGCATCATGAGCCGCGCTTGTTGGGGTATAGGCCTGATCATCGGGCCCTCCAACAATGGGTCCAGCAGGTATCACCGTTGTTAGGGCGTTGTCATGTGATGACTGATCACCATTGCGTCGATTGATGGCATCAGCTAATGCCTGTACTGGAACGCCATCGCGGAACCGTCGTAAATCATCGCGCGCCGCTTCAGCAGTGGGATACCGCATGCCAGGATCCTTGGCCAATAAACGCGCCACGATGGCTTCAAAGGCGCGGGGGACATCACCGGCGATTTGGTTGAGCGGTTGAGGTGAGTCATGAACTTGCTTGTAGGCAATTGACACAGGGTTATCGCCCGAAAAGGGAGGGCGTCCAGCGACCATTTCATAGAGCACGATGCCGAGTGAATACAGATCACTACGCGGATCGGGTTGGCCACCCTGAGCCTGCTCGGGTGAAAGGTAAGCGGCAGTTCCCATTACCGCGCCTACCTGCGTGAGGTTGCTGTCGGCAGCGCTGCCGAGTGCGCGAGCGATACCAAAGTCGGCAACCTTTAATTGCCCGTTTGAACCGATGAGAATGTTTCCGGGCTTGATATCACGGTGGACGACATTATTGCGGTGGGCGAAAGACAAGGCCGCTGCCACTTCAATACCAACTTCGGCGGCTTTCGCGGCATTGATTTGACCAACGTCGGCGAGGGCTTCGGCCAGTGTGCGACCTGGGACATATTCCATAGCCATGAAATATGTGTTGTTACTGCGACCCCAGTCGTAGACGCTGACGATGTTTGGGTGATTAAGGTTTCCAGCCGATTGTGCTTCGCGTCGAAACCGTTCAACAAATGCAGGATCGGTGGCGAACTCGGGGAAAAGAACTTTGATGGCTACAAGACGATCTAGCAGGATGTCGCGAGCCAGATAAACATCGGCCATACCACCGCGCCCGATGCGTTGTTGCATCTCATAGCGGTCGTTCATAATGACTGAATTGTTGTCCGACATAACTCTTGTACAGGCTACCGAGTCCGTTGGCTGAGATACGGTCGCCTCGGTTCAGAGGGGCCGAAAAGCGAATATCTTTTCATCGCGCGAGGGCAATATCAAGAACCTTTTTGGCGATTGGTCCAGCCAAGGTTCCTCCTGTTCCGGCACTGATCTCGGGGGTGGTTCCCTTGAGCATGACGACGATGGCGTAGCGCGGCGCTTGTGCAGGGGCAAAGGCGATCATCCACGCATGAGAACTTTGTGGTTCCCCCGCCGCATTCAGTTGTGCGGTTCCGGTCTTGGCTGCGGCCTGGATGCCGTTGGCTAAGGCCATACAACATTTCGCCGTACCTTCGTTGACAACTCCAATCATCAGTTCAGTCAGTAACGCAGAGGTCGAAGAACTCATCGGCGTCTTCCATACCGTGGGAGAGGTGCGTCGTAGTACTGAACCGTTGTGGTCATAAGTTGCTGCGACAACATAAGGCTTCATCATCATTCCATTGTTGGCAATTGAGGCAGCGACCATTGCCATGTGTAACGGCACCATCTGGGTATTGCCTTGACCAAATCCTCCGATTCCCAACAGGGGCAAATTCTCCTTGAAGTAATCAACATCACCGAATTGGCTACTCACAGCTCGTGGAAGATCAAATGGAATGACTTCACCGATACCGAAACTCTGAGCGATGGCCACCATTTTTTGCGGACCGAGAGCGATAGCCGTGCGGGCGAATGGTGTGTTGCATGAACGACGGAACACTTCGGCCAAATCACCGCCACAGACTTTGTTGGCATAGTTCTGAATGGGATCGTTAGTTTGTGGCGGAAGAAACTCGGATTCGTCAGGCCACGATGATTCTGAATTAATCAGTCCAGCATCAAGTGCGCCCGCCGCGGTGATGACCTTAAACGTTGAACCTGGCATATAGCGCTCTTGATAAGCATTCGCCAAAAGAGGTTTACCTGGCATGGAGTCGAGATATCTCAAAACATCCCCCGCAAGTTCATCATCTTGAACGGCAACAAGATTGGGGTCATAGGTTGGATAACTCCACATCGCTTTAATAGCCCCTGTCGAAGGTTCAATGACAACGACACTGCCCTCACGATTGCCAAGTGCATCCTTGGCCGCTTGCTGAATGCGCGAGTCAAGAGTGGTCTGCACGGAACCCGTGGTGTTCTGGCCATTGAAAAGCGAACCAATTCCTTTGATCTGCTGTTCCACAGTACGGCCCGCCAAAATATCGTTTTGCGTCTTTTCTAATTGAGTGGCACCATAAGCAAAAGTGAAATATCCGGTAATCGCTGAATAGAGATCACCTTTCGGGTATGTCCTCTGCCACTCAAATTCACTTCCAGATTCGTTACGAATTGATGTGGCGATGACGACCCCGTCCTTGGTGCGGATATCTCCGCGAGGATCGTTGTAGTCGCGTACGGTTTGACGAGTGTTGCGCGCGTCGCTATCAAGAGTATTTTTGCGTCCTACCTGAATGACATTAAGTTGCACGAACAAAATCACATAGAGAATAATCATCGCCAATGCCAGGTGACGGATGCGCGAGTTCATGATTGATCGTCTTGATCGTCTGGATGCTGTTTTGATTTCCGTATAGCTCTGCGTACGGCAAATCGTTCCCCAGAGGTCGCGGTGTTGGGAACTTCACCAAGGCCTCTTGCTGAACTATCGCTCACACGGATCAGAAGTGCCAGCAAAATATAGTTAGCGACAAGGCTTGAGCCCCCGTAACTGACAAACGGCAATGTGATGCCTGTTAAGGGAACGACGCGTATGACTCCACCAATGATGATGAAAGCCTGCGTCCCAAGAATTGTCGTGAGACCAACAGCAAGAAGTTTTTCGAATGGGCGATGGGTGCGCATTGCGGTGCGTAGACCGGCACCGATGAGCAATAAAAACGCGATGAGAATCGCCGTTGCCCCGAAGAGTCCCATCTCTTCGCCAATCGCCGCGAAGATGAAATCGTTTTTCGCTTCTGGAATGCGAGTTGGGTCACCGAGTCCCAAGCCAGTACCGCTGACGCCTCCACTACCAAGGGCATACATAGCCTGGGCGATCTGAAAGCCTTTGGCTTCATACCGACTCCATGGATCAAGCCAAATAGCGAAACGAGTTTGCACATGATCAAACATGAAATAAGCCGCGGTTGCGCCGGCCACGAAAAGTCCAAGACCGATGACGAGAAAACTCGTCTTTTCTGTAGCGACCCAGACCATGACGATAAATAAGGTGAAGAACAACAAACTTGATCCGAGATCTTTCTGTCCAACCATGACGACGACCGAAAATCCCCACGCGGTGAGCAGTGGCAGCAAGTGACGTGGCTCTGGAAGATTGAGTCGACCAACCTTCCATGTGCCCGCCGAAATAAGTTCGCGATTCTCCGATAGATAGCCGGCGAAAAATAACGCCAGAGCCAGCTTGGCAAATTCTCCAGGTTGAAAGTTGATGGGTCCGACACTCACCCAAATACGCGCTCCACCTGATGAAAAACCGATCCCAGGCACCATGGGAAGCAATAACAAACTGGCCCCAAAAAAGAAGAATGTCCACTTGTAGCGCGCTAAATCATTGACTCGTTGGACAAGGAAAAGAACAGCGATAAAGCACGCCACGCCGATAAAAGTCCAAGTTGTTTGCAGACCTGCAAGGCGTTCAGATAGGCGGGCAATCATCACATAACCGAGACCGTTCAGTAGAACGGCGACTGGGAGCAATGTTGAATCAGCACCGTGGGCTAACCAGCGCACACCAATATGAGCTGACATCAGTACCAACAAAAGAACAGCCAGAAACGGAAGGATTCGTGGCGGTATCACAGAGTTTTTCCCGAGTGAAGCCAAGGTGTAGGCGGTAGCCGTGATCATTGCGGCCATGAAAACTAATTGAAATTCAGTTGAGCGCCGTGCCGCTCCGATGGGTTGACTGGTGCCGTTCACTGAGCCGATGTGATAGCGGAAATGATTACCGTGACAGTGATCGCTGCTGCGGCCAACCACATCGCGTATGCGCCGAATCTGAACCAAGGCGAAGGTGAAGTGGTGGAGGAGGGCGGCTCAACGCTGCGCACACTCTCGGCGATACTCTCATTTGGCTGATTACTTTCAGGATTGGTGATCGGTTTATTAGGCACCACGTCAAAGTCGACCACAACAACAGTGATGTTGTCTCGTCCACCATTTCGATTGGCGAGATTAACTAAACGATCTGACAAATCTTGTGCAGAAACCGAGGCTCGAATCTCATTCTCTATCTCGGCGTCATCGGCTTCATCAACGAGCCCATCGCTACACAAAATGTAACGATCACCATCTTCTACCGTTCGTCCTTCAACATCGGCGAGAACCCACGAGTCAATACCCATAGCGCGCAGAACAATATTTCGCTGAAAGTGCACGCGCGCTTCAGCGCGCGAGATGACACCACGATCAACAAGAGTTTGCACATGGGAGTGATCTTTAGTCACTTGATGCAACTCGTTGTGACGCCACAAATAAGTTCGGCTGTCACCAACATTGGCAACAACGATTTTATTTTCAAGAGGATTAATGACAACCAAGCCCGTCAAGGTGGTTCCCATGCCATTTTTATCTGGATCGTGCATGGCTTCCATATATATGGCGGTGTTAGCCGTAGAGATGGCATCACTTACGAGTCCTGGCGACGTGAGGGGGGATGACTGCGAAAGATAGATCTCCGCAAGGGTGCGTACGGCAATGTCACTAGCAACTTCTCCAGCGCGGTGTCCACCCATTCCATCGGCTACAAAATACAAACCATCAATGGCGATATAACTATCTTCGTTGCCAGTGCGCACTTGACCGACATGGGTCGTCGCTCCGAAGGTCGCCGAAATCATTTGCTGGCCTCAATGATGACTCGGCCGATTTGTAAACGGTCGCCGATTCGTAAAAGAACCTTGTCTGTGATCCGTTCACTGTTGACAAATGTGCCATTGGTTGATGACAAGTCTTCAACTGTTGTCAGACCTTCATTCAGAGTCACGCGGGCGTGATGAGTGCTGGCGAATTCATCATCACCGATACTTAAGTCGTTGTCATCGACGCGCCCAATGGTGTAGCCAGATTCATTAGCAGTGAAGGTAAAACCTTTGAGGTGTGCTGGCGCCACGACTTTCATATGGGTGACACGATAGGGGCGATCAACCTTGACCGCTCCTGGAATGGCACCTGAAGGGGGTCGGCCGGTTACATCTGGTGGCCGAGACGAGCGATTCATCGCTGGTAACCGAACTTCATTCCACACGGCCCACAGCACTCGAGCGAAGAACAAATAGAGCACCAGCAACAAAGCCACTTTTAAAATGCTGAGCAATTGGTCAGTCATGGTCGTTGAGCCAGCAGTGAAGGCCTACTGCCCCTCGTAGCGGACGGTGTAAGTTCCCACAGAGATGATGTCGCCATGGCGCAGAGTTCGCGGCGCAGTGATAGTGACTCCGTTGACTTTGGTGCCGTTGGTGGAGGCAAGATCGGTGACTGTGTGAGCGTCAGCAAGAAAAGTGATCTCGGCGTGACGACGACTGACATTGGAATCATCAAAGGGGATATCACAGTCGCTAGAACGTCCAATAACGACCGGCTCAGTACCCACATTGATCCGACGATCGTCGGCGAGAATCAATACTGCAGTGCCCGAGACTGCTTGCGTTTTGCGGACGACTGAATCAATGTCAATTCGACCAGAAGTGAGATTCTCATCGCTTTTGATTGTGACGAGAACTGTTCCGCGCAGATGGTAACTCTCGTCGGCGCAGTACTCCTTGACGGCTTCAACTAGTTCGGCGATAAGAGCCACTTCAACTTCAGCCAATGCGGCTTGGTCTGTGGGTGAAAGGCTGATGACGAATTCATTGGGTACAACTCGCCGCCCCTTCACATCAACGGCACGCTTGCTGTCAATTTCTTTGACGAGTCGGCGACCGATCTCAATAGGGCGGACACTGCTTTTAAATGCGCGACTGAACATGCCTTCAACCATACGCCCTAGTCCATTCTCAAAAGATTGTAAGCCCACAGAAATGCTCAGGGTATCGGGGGTTGGGGTGTTGGTGAGTGCAGGGATACCCTGAGGGTAGTTACTCGGGCGAGTGGCGAAATGGCAGACGCGCTAGCTTCAGGTGCTAGTGATCGTAAGATCGTGGGGGTTCAAGTCCCCCCTCGCCCACCAAATGCAGAGTTAGCCCCGATGGACGGTCTGTTCTAGGGTGCTTCTATGACTACCACCACCTCAGAGATGCCTCAACGACTCGTCAACTTGCGGCGTTGGAATGTGGCTTTAGGGTGTTTGCACGCCGTGCAGGCACTGGCGATTCTGTTGATGGCGGGGAACTTCGCGATCACTATCACTTCCAACTTTCCCGTCGGGCCTCCGGGAACGCGTTTGGAACTGCCACAGAGTTTATTCGACTTAGCTATTGGGCCAGCCGTTGCTGTTTTCCTCGCTCTGGCAGCGATTGATCACCTGTTAACGGCCACTATCAAGCGTGCCACCTATGAAACCGATCTCGCTCGCGGCATCAACCGCTTTCGGTGGGTGGAGTATGCGTTCAGCGCCACACTGATGCTGATTCTGATTGGTTCATACAGCGGAGTCACCGATATCACCGCCATCTTCGCCGTCATCGGTGCGAATGTTGGAATGATTTTATTCGGATGGTTGCAAGAAACTTTGAATCCAATTGGACGATCAAAGACGACGATGTTGCCATTTTGGTGTGGGGCTTTGGTCGGTATCACTCCGTGGATTGCGATTTGGTTCAACGTCATTGGAGCCGACACTGTTCCTGGTTTTGTGTATGGCATTGTCGTGGCCGAACAGATTTTCTTTTTCTCATTTGGATTGAATCAGTGGTTGCAATATCGCGGACTCGGCAAGTGGTCCAACTATCTCTATGGAGAAAAGGTGTATCTCGTTCTTAGTTTGGCGGCCAAGTCGGTGCTGGCCTGGCAGATTTATGGCGGATCGTTGGCCAATTAGAACGTTAGGACTGCGTCAATCGTCGGCGTAGTTCGACATACACCGCGTCACCAACGATCGCTGTGAGTTCTTGCGACAAACTTTCGACAACTTGATTTTCTCCGACATAGGCCTCGGGTTCCTCGGTGCAACACCAGGCCATGTTCTCACTGTGCTCGCCCCAATCAGATTTTTTCCAAGCTCGCACTGTGGCGATTTCTACATCATCTTCGCGCATCACCCAATCAACCTTGATCGGTAATTGCCAACATACAGAAGGTTTCCAATCAACAGGTGATTCGTTATAACTGAGAGCACCGAGGTGCAGCGCGCAACCTTCACCGCCGGCAAAACCGTGACGGTTATGAAAGATGCAGGCACCATCAATCACTCGAGTTGCATTGTTTTGTTCATCGCGGAAAATTCCGTTGACTAGTGCTTCGTCGTGAAACTGAAAAATCTCTGGTGACAGAGTGGCGGCTAATGCAGCGACATTCATTGCTTCGTCAGGTCCATCAAGTTCAGCCCCGAGCGAGCAACAGCCGTGACCAGTTTCAGCGTCTCGTTCGGATCCGATACCGAGACAGCCGCGACCCCAAATACACGTCCATTGTGAGGTCATGAAATTCCGGTCGAAACGCCAAATGGTTTCCCCTGTATCAACCTCGTCATACTGAATCTCCGGTGATGCGGGTATGTCAGTCATGGAAGTAGGTTACGGCGATACCCTTGCAACATTGTTGGGATTCCTCTATAGATAATGACTCGGGGAGTTGACAAACTGTTGGGGATCAACGGGAATGGGGAGTTATGAACACGCAAGTGAATATTTCAACTGGGGCTTTACGGGGCTCAATCAAAAACGGACTCCATATATTCAAGGGAGTTCCCTACGCCGCTCCCATCGATGGCCCGAACCGCTTTCGTGCGCCGCAGCCGCGTGAATCTTGGTCGGGTGTCCGTGATGCAACGCAGATCGGTTTGATTTCGCGTCAAGCACCACTACCAGCACCGTTTGGTTCGCCGTTACCTGATGCGGGGGCTGATTGTTTGAACCTCAATGTTTGGTCGCCAGATGTCAATGGTTCGTTGCCGGTGTTCGTGTGGATTCATGGTGGAGCGTTTTATGGTGGCAGTGGAGTTGAAGCCGTCTATGACGGTGCCTCGTTTGCCCGCAATGGCGTGGTGTGCGTGACGATCAACTATCGCTTGGGAGCGCAAGGCTTCTTACATCTCGCTGATCATTTCCCTGAATTCGCAGAATCTGGTAACGCAGGAATACTCGATCAGATCGCTGCGCTGACATGGGTGCAACAAAATATCGCTGCTTTTGGCGGCGATCCGTCACGAGTCACGATTGGCGGCGAATCTGCTGGCGGCATGAGCGTGTCGTCCTTGATGGCTGCACCCCAAGCCAAGGGATTATTTACTCAGGCGATTCCACAGAGTGGTGCTGGGCATAACGGCATTAGCGCAAAGACGGCAACGGTGATCGCGGGTGAAGTGTTGCGCCGACTTGATGTCAAGCCCGGTGACAGTGCTGCATTGGCAAAAGTCTCCGACGAGAGGCTTTTCGAAGTGCAACTTGAAGTGATGTTGTTGGCCCAATCACGTGACCCCGAAATATTCGGTGAAGCGGCAGTCTCAACGATGCCCTTCCAGCCAACATATGGAACCAAAGTTCTGCCCCAACAACCTATTGACGCCATCGCCACTGGTTCGGCTGCAGGAATCAAAGTCTTGACGGGCACCACGATGCAAGAGTCATTGGTATTTGTGGTGGCGATGGCTGAGATGTTTGATGAGCAAATGCTTGAAGCATCGGTGACCCAAACTTTTGGTTCGGTCGAAAAAGGGCAGGCAGCTCTTGAGTCGTATCGCGCCCAACGACCGAGTGCTCTACCTTTTCAGATCACTGCCGCGGTAGAAACTGATCGCATGTTCATTGTGCCAGCGCGACGCTTGGCAGATGCACAGTTGAAGCATTCGCCTGATGTGTGGATGTACCGTTTCGATTGGGCGACGCCGATATACGACGGTGCACTTGGTGCGTGTCACGCCCTTGAATTGGTGTTTGTGTTCAACAATCTGCATGATTCTGCAGCGACATTTATGTGTGGAGACAATGCTCCGCAAGGTGTTGCTGAGGCGATGCATCAGGCGTGGGTGGCATTTGTCAAGACTGGTAATCCGCAACACGCCGGTATTCCATCGTGGCCACGGCACAACACGAATGATCGGCCGATAATGCAGTTCAATACAACATCAACATTGGGGCACAATCTCAATGCCGATGAATTGGCGCTGTGGGATGGGGTTCTCTAAGTCTCACACCCACGATTGGGGACCATTGGCGTGCTGGTGGTGTGGCTACTCGCCGTGGAGCAATGCCGATGACTAATGTCAAAGGTGTTAATGACCAACTTGGTAGGAGTCCAATGATGAAGATTGAAGAACTGTTTTCAGTACAAGGTAAAATCGCTCTCGTCACTGGTGGATCACGCGGAATCGGTGAAATGATCGCCGCCGGATTCTTAACGAATGGCGTGAAGGTTTATATCAGTTCACGCAAGAAGGACCAGTGTGACGCTACGGCTAAACGTTTGTCGGAAACGTATGGCGCCGAATGTATTTCAATTCCTGCCAACTTGTCTGAGTTGAGTGGCATTGAGTCACTGGTGGCGACTCTGTCTGAACGCGAAGATCATCTCGATATTTTGGTGAATAATGCTGGCGTGGCGTGGGGTGCTCCACTCGAGGAGTTCCCCGAAGTTGGCTGGGACAAAGTATTCGACACAAACGTCAAAGGTGTTTTCTTCTTAACTCAAAAATTGCTGCCGCTTCTTGAAGCCAATGCCACGAAGGAAGATCCAGCGCGAATCATCAACATCGGTTCAATTGACGGCATTCGCACTCCGATGTTTGACACACATTCGTACGGTCCATCAAAGGCCGCTCTTCATACGTTGACGACACAAATGGCAGCCAAGTTGGTCAAGCGCAACATCATTGCTAACGCCATTGCACCTGGACCGTTCCCAACCTACATGCTCAGTACTGGTATCGGCACGGGTGGTGACGTGGAAGGAACCGACTGGGATGCTCTCGGTCGAGGCAATCCACGCAAGCGTGTCGGGACACCACAAGATATTGCCGGCTTGGCGATCTTTTTGAGTTCACGAGCGGGAGCGTTCACTGTGGGCGAGGTCATTAAGTGTGATGGTGGACAAGCCAATTCGTAAGTGAGCACTTCACCCGTGCTTCTGGGTCGGATTTTGGTACAAATTAGTCCTCCTGGCGACCCAGAACACCCGGTATCTGAGCGTCTGTGCTGTTTGTAAACGCAGTGTGTATGTCTTGTGTGCGCTGTTCATCCATGGGCTGTGTGGCGACTAGGGTATGAGTGTCGGTTGACCCTAAACCGACCCTAGGGAGGAAAAATATGAAAAGGATGACTAAGGGCAAATTTGCCCCAGTTTTGCTAGTCGCAGCACTTGCTCTTGCGGCATGTGGTTCGGACGGTGGCTCGTCAAGCACTGATGCACCTACGACTGATGCACCTACGACTGATGCACCT
>CALGTP010000089.1 GCA_937902105.1 uncultured Actinomycetes bacterium | reverse complement strand
TCTGCTCGAATGTGCGCTTGGAATAGTTCGTAGATGGATTCGCTCATGAGATATCAGTCAATGTCACCAGTCGAGCTGTTCAATGTACAGACGGATGATTCCGCCACATGTCAGACCAACGGCAAAAGCTTCATCGTCGCTGTAACCGAATGAGACCATTCGCCCAGGTGCATTATCTGCGATGAGTGCGAGTGCTTCGCTGACGACTGCTCCTTCGACACATCCGCCGCTCACAGACCCAGCGACCTCGCCATCCTCGTTGACCGCCATCGCGGCACCTGGGTCACGTGGGCCCGAGCCTTCTATGTTGACCACGCGTGCAATGGCAACTTTCTTTGCCTGGCGACGCCAACGGTCAATGTCATCAAGGATCTCGCGCATAGTTGGTTCAGTCTGCCTTGTGAAAAGCGAGGTCGGAGTTGCGGATGCTCATTTTCCGATGACCCGCGTCAGTTCTTCCATTGCTTCAACCGAATGACCTTCCACAAAATTGTCGACAAAAGGTAGTGCCGCCGCCATCCCCCGGGCAAGGGGAGCGTAACCAGGTGAAACCTTTAAGGGGTTGACCCAAATGGTGCGGTGACTGACGCGCTGCAGTCGTTTCATCTGCTCGGCTAAGACGACGGGATCGCCGCGATCCCAACCATCACTGAGAATCACCACGATCGCGCCCCGCGCCATGCCGCGTACTCCCCACTGATCATTGAAGTGGCGCAGGCATTCTCCAAGTCGGGTTCCACCGCTCCAATCAACGACCCGAGTTGCTGCCAACTGCAAGGCTTTGTCGGGGTCACGTGAACCTAGTTCGCGAGTGATGCGCGTCAGGCGTGTGCCGACAGCAAAGGCTTCAACTTTTTGTCGACCTGCGACTGCGGCTTGAACGAATCGTAAAAGCGCGCGGGCGTAGGGCTCCATGGACCCGCTGACGTCAAGGATCAGAACCAATCGACGCAATCTTTCATCGTTTTCTTGCCAGTGCCGACGAATGGGTTCGCCGCCGGATCGCAGACTTGAACGAATCGTCTGTCGCAGATCTGGTCGTGCACCTTGGCGACTGGAGACCATGCGAAATGAGTTTCGGGGTGAGCCCACAAGTCGCAACTTGCTCATCAGGTCCTGAGCTAGGTGCAATTCTTCATCCGAATATTCAGCAAAGTCTTTTTTGCGCAAAGTCTCAACAGCAGAAAACCGCAGAGTGATTGTCTCGCCCTCATTTTCGTCGCTATCTGATGAGCCATCATCTTCGGCATCGCCATCTTCATCAAGTTCAATGGTGAGATGAATGTTTTGCGGTTCATCATGGACTGCGTTATTCGTGCGTTGCTCCCAGAAAACAGCAAAGGCTTTGTTGTACATGACGATGTCTTCGGGCTTGCGTAACAAACTCGCTCGCCCTGCCCAGTACACATCATCGCGATTTTGTAGACCGACCTGGTTCAGGGCCTCAACAAAGGTCAGGACATTGCCGATCGGTGTAGTGATACCTGCCCCGCGTAGCAGACGACTGAAAGCAACTGCCATAAATTCGGCGGGTGACTTCACCTCAGCGGAAGCAGAGACAGACATGACGAGGCCCTCTAAGCGCTCAGGGCTCTTTGAACGGCCATCTTGATCAGTTCGGTCATTCCTGTGCCGTCAACTCGCTCTTGATCCTCGCGATATTTCAAAACCGCACCGAGGGTTGAGCGCACGCTGTCTTCATCCAAAGTCGAGACACCGAGACTTCCTAATGCAGTAGCCCAATCAATAGTTTCAGCGACCCCAGGTGGCTTATACAACTGCATTGAGCGCATGGCCTCAGTTGCCGCTGCGACTTGGCGCGCAAGCGTCACTTCAACATCGGGAACTCGTAAGCGCACAATGGCAACTTCACGATCAAAACTGGGATGCTCAATCCAGTGGTAAAGACAACGGCGTTTGAGTGCATCATGAACATCACGCGTGCGATTGGACGTCAGTACCACGATTGGTGGGGTGGGAGCCTTGAAGGTCCCCAACTCAGGAATCGTGACCTGGAAATCGGACAACACTTCTAAGAGGTATGCCTCAAACTCATCGTCGGCGCGGTCGATTTCGTCGATCAATAAAACAGGAGGCACGGGGGCAGGGGCAAGAGCGCGCAGAACAGCGCGCCTCAACAAGAAACGCTCTTGATACAACTCATTCTCTAAAGCATCTGCGCCAAGACCGGCGGCCTCGCCACTGGCTTCGGCGGCGCGCAGATGGAGTAACTGTCGCGAATAGTCCCAGTCATAAACCGCCTGGGTGGCGTCGATCCCTTCGTAGCACTGCAGGCGAATCAACTCACCTCCAGTCCAAGAGGCTAGAACTTTGGCTAATTCGGTCTTACCGACTCCCGCTTCGCCCTCAAGAAGAAGAGGACGTTTGAGCGTCAGAGCCAAAAATACCGATGTTGCTAGGCCGCGGTCAGCTAAATAGCCGTGGTGCGCCAAAGCCTGGGAGACAGATTCAACACTCGAGAGATCAATTGCGGTGCCAGTCACAGTTTCAGGATAGAGGCAATGACCGTAAGGGCAGTGATTGGTGTGTCAACCTTGGGAAATATCTGGCCGTGCATTAGGTTTGGGATGTCGGTTAGTTTTATGTCAGTTGTACTGAAGGGGAAAATCATGTTCGATCTGATTATTCGTGGTGGCAGCGTCGTGGATGGCACAGGAGCGGCCAAGTACGTTGCCGATATCGCGATTCAAGACGGTCGGATCGTGAAGATAGCTACGACGATTGTGGCCGAGGCCAAAGAAGTTCTTGATGCCAGTGGATTCATCGTGACGCCGGGTTTCGTGGATATTCACACTCACTTCGATGGTCAAGCCACATGGGACGATCTATTGGAGCCAACTAGCGGTCATGGAGTCACCACAGTGGTGATGGGTAATTGTGGTGTCGGTTTTGCCCCTGTACGCCCAGGTAAAGAAGCGTGGTTGGTGCAGTTAATGGAAGGCGTGGAGGACATTCCCGGAACCGCTTTACATGAAGGCATCACCTGGGGTTGGGAAACGTTCCCTGAATACTTGGATATTTTAGAGAAGCGCAATTATTCGATGGACATTGCGGCCTATGTGCCCCATGCCCCTGTGCGTGCTTATGTGATGGGGGATCGCGGTGCGCTCAATGAACCGGCGACTGCAGACGACATTGAGCAGATGGCAAAAATCATTTGTGAGGCTCGACAAGCTGGCGCAGTTGGGTTTTCTACTTCGCGCACCTTGAACCACAAAGCGCGCGATGGTGAACCTGTGCCAGGAACATTTGCCGCTCTTGACGAATTGAATGGTTTGGCAGACGGTCTCGTCGCTGGCGGCGGTGGGCTCTTTGAGGTTGCTCCACAAGGTCTTGAGTTTGATCGTCCAGTTTTTCTTAGCGAAGTTGACTGGATGGCCGATCTCGCCGAACG
This sequence comes from uncultured Actinomycetes bacterium, assembly GCA_937902105.1. GTDB lineage: Bacteria > Actinomycetota > Acidimicrobiia > Acidimicrobiales > Ilumatobacteraceae > Casp-actino8. The sequence goes on along the minus strand of CALGTP010000089.1, from coordinate 8,218 downwards.
CACGGGACTACCCGTCTCTTTTGCCATGTTGCAGAACGAGTTGAACGCTGATTCATGGCGCGAAGCGCTTGAGGTCGTGGATCGCGTGAATGCCAACGGTGGTCGCATGCACCCACAGATTGCTGCTCGTCCATTTGGGATGATGATCGGCTGGGATGGCTATCACTTTTTCCAAAAGCGACCCACATTCATTGCCTTATCCGAGCAATTCTCTGGCGACGATTTGCGCCGTGAGCTTGCTCAACCAGAAATCAAAGCCCGTATCCTGAGCGAGGCTGATGATGCGCCCGATGCAAGCAAGCAATTTGATGGCATCGGCACTTTCATGCAAAACATGCTCGACAAAATGTATGCCATGGGTGACTCGCCCGACTATGAGCCTGGCCCGGAAAAATTGGTGACCAATATGGCGCTTGCTGCGGGTGTTGATGCTCTGAGTTTCGCCTATGACTTAATGAATAAAGACGGCGGTCGCTCGTTCCTGATGTTGCCATTTTTCAACTACGTGGGCGGCACCCAGGATGCCATTTACGAAATGCTCAAGCACCCAGCGACCGTGTCGGGATTGTCCGATGGCGGCGCTCATGTGCGCATGATCTGCGATGCCTCAATCCCCACCTATGTTTTGACTCATTGGACTCGCGACCGCAACCGCGGGCCCAAGTTGACGATTGAAGAAGCAGTCAAAGTTCAGACTCATGACACCGCAGCAGTTGTCGGTTTCACTGATCGTGGCGTTTTACAAGAGGGCAAGAAAGCCGACATCAACATCATCGATATGGAGACGCTGTCCTTGGGATTCCCGCACGCCAAAGATGATCTTCCAGCCGGTGGAAGGCGTTTGCTGCAGACAGCAACCGGTTATGTGGCGACCATTGTCAATGGCGTGGTCACTCGTCGCATGGGTGCCGACACGGGTCAGCGTCCTGGACGGTTAGTTCGTTCCTAAGGCTTCTTGCAAAACGAGAGGTCGCAAAAGGGCAACGGAACTTTTTAGGTCAATGGGCCCTTGCGGGAGATCGTCACAGTGGTACCAGCGAGCTCCTTCAGCGGACGTCAGCGGAGCCTGCATATCGGCGATATACAACCAGCCGATATTCCAATGTCGGTGAGGTGCGCTGCCCGCGAGATCAGTGACATGGACGAATGCCGGACCATTGACGACAGGGCGTACATCGTATTGAGTGAGGCCAGTTTCTTCTTCAAGTTCACGCAGTCCACCCTGTCGGCTTGTTTCGCCGATCTCAATATGTCCACCGGGCGTGGACCATTGCAAAGTTTTGTGACGCACCAAAATTGTGTATTGGGCATCTGCCGAAAATATCCATGTGGTTGCGCATATGTGTCCGACGCTTTTTGTGGCTTGGCCGATCAGTGCCCGCCCGAGTTCGCGGGAAAGATCATTGGGCAGATGGACTGCGGCGACTTCAGTTTCAAGATGTGGCCATATGCCGGGCACATCGGCAGTGGGGTGGGGAAAACCCATAGTGTAGATTTAGCGACCCTGAATGAAGGCCATGACTTCGGCACGAGATTGGGCATCGGTGCGGTAAATACCGCGTGCCGCAGTCGTGACGGTTTTGGTGCCAGGTTTACGTACGCCACGCAATGACATGCATGTGTGTTCGGCTTCCACAACAACGAGGACACCCACGGGATCAAGCATGTTCTGCATCGCGTCGGCGATTTGCGATGTGAGGCGCTCTTGTACTTGAAGGCGGCGTGAGTAACCCTCAACTAATCGTGCGAGTTTTGATAAGCCAGTGAAGCGACCTGTCGTGCCTGGGAGATAGGCGATATGCGCTGTTCCCGTAAAAGGCAGCATGTGATGTTCACACATTGAGTCAAAGGGGATATCGCGGACGAGAACCATCTCGTCATGTTCGATATCAAATGTCTTGGACAAGTGATGATCGGGATCATTGTTGGTTCCAGAGAGGACTTCAGTCCACATGCGCGCGACGCGTGCAGGTGTGTCAAGCAAGCCATCTCGGGAGGGATCCTCACCAATAGCCTCGAGTAATTCGCGAATAGCTCGTTCAGCGCGTTCTTGATCGACTTCCCGCGCCACGGGAGTGATCACTTTGTTGTCGAGTTTTTTGTCAACGGACATAAATAGAACGCTATCGGAGACTTCAGCTGCTGAACCCACGAGAGCGGAATAGCTCAGCAAACAGGGCTTCTTCCCGTGCTCGGGCTTCTTTGATACGCCCACCGCGACCGGCCACCATAAGTTGCTTGATAACTCGCGTGGAGTACGCCGACTTACTGGCAATGGTTTTGGCTAGTTCAACGGCGTGGGCTAGAACCTCTCCTTGAGGTGCGGTGCGCAACGCGATACCAATTTCGACGGCCTCGGTCGCTTCAATCCAGCGTGCGGTGAACAAAATTTCGGCAGCGCGTTGCCAACCGATTTGATCGGCGAACAGGATGCTGCTGGCGGCCTCGGGCGGGACACCAAGTTCGCTGAAAGGCACACGCATCCGCGCAGTCTCATCAATCAAGACAATGTCGCAAAATGGTAGCAACGTCATACCAATACCAACTGCTACTCCGTTGACGGCAGCGATCAAAGGCTTAGAGAATGTTTCAAGTCCATCAAGCAACACAGTGAACCCACCTGGCTGCGAGGAAGCGGGAGTGCCGCTGGCAACAGCAGTCGCCAGCTCGGCCATTTCTTTGAGATCTTGCCCCGAACTAAATGCTCCACCAGCACCCGTGAGTATGGCCACGTGCACAGAATCATCGTCGTCAATATCTTTAAGCGCCGAAGCTAGGTCTTCGTATTGCGAACGAGTAAAAGCATTTTTACGTTCAGGTCGGTTGATCGTGATGATCCCGATGCCATCAAGTTTTTCTAAGTCAATGCTCATGGATGTTGACTGCTTACAGAAATAACTTCACCTGTCATGTAACTCGAATAATCGCTGGCGAGAAAAACAATCACATTGGCAATCTCCCAGGGTTCAGCAAAGCGCCCGAAGGCTTCACGTTGAGAAAGTTCGACGAGCAGTTCATCACTCGTTACTTTTGCCAGATTGGCGTGCATGGCGATACTTGGTGAGACGGCATTAATACGCACGCCGCGGGGTCCCGCTTCAATGGCTGCGCAGCGCGTCAGAGCCATCACGCCTGCTTTCGCTGCGGCATAGTGGGCTTGGCCTTCTTGGGCTCTCCAACCAAGAACGCTGGCATTGTTGACGATGACCCCTGTCCCGCGGGGATACATGTGATTGAGTGCCGCTCGGGTACAACGCATTGTGCCGTTCAAGGTCACATCAAGGACGACGGACCATTGTTCATCGGTCATCTCATGCAATTCGGCGGTCCCGCCGAGACCAGCGTTATTCACTAAGACATCGATGCCACCTAGTTCAAGGGCTGCTTGGGCGATGAGATTTTGCACACTCTCTTCGTTGGTGACATCGCAGGCGATTCCCACGACTCCCAGTTCGGCGGCAGTTTCGGCGAGACGGCGTTCATGTTTATCGGAGATCACAACTCGAGCTCCCTCTTCGATGCATTTGCGAGCGGTTGACGAACCAATGCCACTTCCTGCAGCGGCAGTGATGAGCACCCCTTTACCAGCGAGCAAGCCATGTCCAGGGACATAGGTTGGGTTTTGAGTTTTGATCTCTGGCATGTTGTTGTCCTTTGTATTAGCGCGGCAAGCCGAGCACACGCTCGCCCAAGACATTGCGTTGAATCTCGTTAGACCCACCGTAGATCGTGTCGGAGCGTGTGAACAGGAAGAGTTTCTGTTCAAGGGTCAGTTCGTAAGGGAGTCCTTCGCCAATCAAGCCAGATGGCCCCATGATGTCGATCATTAACTCGCCAAGATCGCGGTGCCATGTACCCCAAAAGAGTTTAGAAATGCTGGCCTCAGGTCCTGGCACCCCCTTTGCTGACATGCTCCGTAGAGCGTTGAGTTTGAGCAAACGCAACCCGATGTATGCCTTGATGAGTTTTTGTCGCGTCACTGGGTCGTCAATCTTTGCAAAGTCACGGGCTAATTGGATCGTCGACTTAAGTTCGCGTTCAAATCCCACTTGTTGAGCCAGCGTTGAGATGCCACGCTCGTAACCGAGTAACGCCATGGCGATACCCCAACCGTTACCGGGAGTGCCGACCACCATCTCGGCTGGGGTGCGAGCATCAGTGAAAAACGTTTCGTTGAATTCACCGCCCTTGGTGAGTTGCAGGATCGGTCGTACCTCGACTCCAGATTGATCCATCGGAACGAGAAGAAATGTGAGGCCGGCATGGCGCTGTGAACCAGGTTCGGTACGTGCCACGATGAAACACCAGTGACTCACATGAGCCAATGAAGTCCAGACTTTTTGCCCATTGATGATCCACTCGTCGCCGTCTAGGTGAGCTTTAGTTTGAACATTAGCGAGATCACTTCCGGCATTGGGCTCGCTGTACCCCTGACACCAACGTTGTTCGCCGCGGAGAATTCCTGGCAAGAAGAGATCGCATTGTTCTTGTGTTCCGTACTCGATGATGGTCGGAGCAAGAAGATTTTCACCCATGTGATTTGTGCGTGCGGGTGCCTCGGCGCGCACGTATTCTTCGGCCCAAATGATTTGCTGATTGATTGTGGCACCGCAACCACCGTGTTCAATGGGCCACCCAAGACCGATCCAACCGGCTTGACCAAGAACTTTTTCCCATTTGACACGAATATCAAAACCAATATCTTCGTCGCCGGGCCCGCCTCGTCCGCGAAGAGCTGCAAAGTCACCGATGACGTTGTCCTGCAACCAGGTGCGTGCTAGTTCTCGGAATTCGTTGTCGTCGCTAGGGAGGGGAATGTGAGTAGAAGTCATGGTTATTGAGTAACTCTGGGTCGCCGCTTTTCTGACGACTAGTCAGAAAGTTTACCTTGACCTCGCTCGGGGTGCAGAGGCGAACCAAGGGGGGATTACGGTCAGGCTATGGACTTTGCTATTCCCGAAGAGATTAAACAGACCCTCAGAGATCTTGATGATTTTATTGAACGTGAAATTCGCCCGTTACAGGCTCAAGACGACAACGAACGCTTCTTCGACCATCGCCGCGAATGGGCCCGCACCGATTTCGAGAATGACGGCGTCCCACGTGCCGACTGGGAAGAACTGCTGCGTGAGATGCGCCGGCGCGCCGATGTAGGCGGTTGGTTGCGTTTAGCGCTACCTCCGGAATTCGGTGGGCGGAGTGCCAGCAATCTAGAGATGGCGATTATTCGTGAGCACTTGGCGACCAAGGGTCTTGGCTTATTCAATGATCTACAAAATGAATCTTCAGTCGTGGGCAACTTTCCAACGGTGTTGATGATGCGCGACTTTGGCACGGAACAGCAGAAGAAAGAGTGGATGCCAGGATTCTTAAATGGCACGAAGCGTTTGGCTTTTGGCCTCACCGAACCGAATCACGGAAGTGATGCCACTTACTTGGAGACCACTGCTGTACGTGATGGCGATGAATGGGTAATCAATGGAATGAAGCGCTGGAATAGTGGATTACATCACGCCACTCACGACATTATTTTTGCGCGAACCTCGGGAGAAGCGGGCAATCCAGTAGGAATATCGGCATTTCTGGTGCCCACTGATAACCCGGGCTTCAAAGTGGATTTCTTTTGGTGGACTTTTAACATGCCAACCGATCACGCTGAAGTGAGTATGAAAGATGTGCGTGTTCCCCATGACGCGGTGTTCGGACGTCTTGAACACGGTTTGGATTTGGCTCAGCACTTTGTGCATGAGAATCGTATTCGTCAAGCGGCATCTTCCTTGGGGGCGGCGCAATACTGCATTAATGAGGCTGTGGCTTACGCCAATTCGCGAGTGACATGGGGTAAGAAATTGTCCACCAATCAAGGCATTCAGTTTCCGCTGGTGGAGTTGCACACCGAGGCCGCCATGTTGCGCCAACTGATCCGTTACACAGCTTGCTTGATGGATGGCTCGCATAAGAGTGATCGCCCCGATGTTGAGGGATTCATGGAGTTCACACATTTGGTGGCGATGTGCAACTATCGCGCCAATCGACTTTGCTGCGATGCCGCGGACCGTGCCATGCAAACCTGTGGCGGAGTCGGCTACAGCCGGCATATGCCCTTTGAGCACATTTACCGCCACCACCGTCGCTACCGAATCACCGAGGGGGCCGAAGAAATCCAGATGCGCAAGGTAGCCCAGCAGCTCTTCGGCTTCGGGCGAAAGTAGTCATCTAACAGGGGTGATACCTTTTTGTTAGGTGCACCTTGCAAAAAGTGTTAGGAGCGCCTAACATCTAACTTATGGGTGCTTCATTTCTGATTACGTTACGTGAGGGGCTCGAGATTGCTCTCGTGCTCGCAATTCTGGCCGGTTACCTCGTCAAGACTGGACGGTCACACGATCTGGTCGCCATGTGGAAGGGCACTTTTGCCGCCTTAGCCCTATGTCTGATCTTTGGCGTCGCAATCCACTTGGCAGTTGGGGGCCTCAACGGCAAGGTGGAGCAAGCCACAGAAGGTGTCATTGCAGTCGCTGCAGCCAGTGTCCTGACCTGGATGATTTTTTGGATGCGCGAAAATGCGCGCAATCTTGGAGCCGAATTGCGTTCACAGGTTGACCAAGCAACTGGGGCCAAAGCCCTCGCTGCCATTGCCTTCGTGGCTGTTTTTCGCGAAGGCTTAGAAACGGCCTTGTTTTTATTGGGCGCCGAAACGAGCAGTGCCTCGGGGGCCAAAGTTGTCCTCGGTGGACTCATCGGTTTAGCTATCTCGGGAGCTTTGGGCTATCTCGTCTATAAGGGTGGTAATCGCCTCAACTTACGCGCATTTTTCTTGGTCACTGGCGTGATGTTGATCTTCTTCGCTGCTGGATTAGTAGGTAAGGCCTTCCATGAGTTGCGAGAGCTATTCGGTTTCGAGAGCGGCTGGCTCATTGATCCAGCGTGGACTGTGACATCTGGTCCATGGGCAGAGGGCACTTTTTATGATTTCATGAAGGGTCTATTTGGTTGGCACAAAGAGGCCGAGCGAATTCGAGTCATCACCTACTTCTTGTACATTGTTCCGATCATGACCGTTTTCGTGCGTGGACCGCGTAGAAAGATCGCCACCTGAAGCAGTTATCAGCGTGTCGTAGCAGTGGCCCTACGGCTACCGTGGAGACATGGCTGAGAACACCAACCAAACCACAGTGAGCACACCTGTTGACATCAAACCCCGGAGTCGTGATGTCACTGATGGTATTCAGAAGGCGGCATCACGCGCCATGCTTCGCGCAGTCGGGCTCACCGATGATGATTGGGAGAAACCACAAGTAGGTATTGCGTCCACGTGGAACGAAATCACTCCTTGCAATATGTCGATTCGGCGTTTGACAGCGGCGGCTAAAGAAGGCGTGCGCTCGGCTGGAGGAGTGGCTCTCGAATTTGGAACGATCACTGTCAGCGATGGAATTTCCATGGGTCACGAAGGAATGCGCGCTTCACTAGTGAGCCGTGAAGTGATCGCCGACTCGGTAGAAACCGTGATGCATGGTGAGCGTCTTGACGGACTCCTTGCCACCGGGGGATGCGATAAAAGCATGCCGGGAATGATGATGGCGATAGCCCGACTCAATTTGCCGGCAGTCTTCGTGTACAACGGCTCAACAATGCCGGGCTATCACAATGGAAAAGCCATTGATATCACTTCAGTTTTTGAGGCCATTGGTGCCTGCGCTGCTGGCACGATCACCGAGGCCGAATTGGGTGAAATTGAACGAAATGCATGTCCAGGTGAAGGTGCCTGTGGCGGAATGTTCACGGCCAACACAATGTCATCAATCGGCGAAGCACTTGGGCTGTCCTTACCTGGTTCGGCATCACCCCCAGCCATTGATCCGCGTCGCGAAGATGATGCCCGACGCGCCGGCGAAGCAGTTGTCAACATGTTGCGTCTGGGCATTCGCCCCAGCGATATTCTCACGAAGAAAGCATTTGAAAACGCCATTGCTTTAGCCAATGCCTTGGGTGGCAGCACGAATGCCGTGTTACATCTTTTGGCCATTGCTCACGAAGCAAGAGTTGAGTTGGATCTTGACGATTTCAATCGCATTGCCGCTCGCGTGCCGCATATTGCTGACATGAAGCCAGGTGGACAATTTCACATGACCGATCTTGATCGCGTTGGTGGCGTGCCAGTCGTGCTCAAGCATTTGTTGGATGCTGGTTTATTACACGGCGATGTGATGACCTG
>CALGTP010000088.1 GCA_937902105.1 uncultured Actinomycetes bacterium | reverse complement strand
GAACGCGCTTGCGAAGGCGAGATACTTTGCGCGCCGCTCCGGCGCGATCGTGCTGGCGGACGACTCCGGGCTTGCTGTGGATGCGCTGGGGGGACGTCCCGGGGTGCACAGCAAACGATGGTCAGGCCGGACTGACCTGCAGGGCGCGGCGCTGGATGCTGCGAATAATACCTTTTTGCAACAGGCCTTGGCCGAGGCGGTGGCGTCCTCGGCGGCGCAGTCACGCCGCGCGCGGTATGTGTGTGCGGCGGCCTGCGTCTGGCCTGATGGCGACGCGTGGGGCGAAGCCGTTGCCCGTGGCGAAACGGCAGGCGAACTATTGCTCGCTGCTCGAGGTTCCGAGGGATTCGGATACGATCCGTATTTCCTGTCCGACGACCTTGGCGTGACGTTTGCTGAGGTGACGCGCGCGGCCAAGGCGCGTGTGAGTCATCGCGGTCGCGCATTCGAGGGATTGCTCCACCAGGATGCGGTACGAAAACTCTTCGTGCGGATCCTGCACGCGCGTTAGGATACGATCGTGGCGTGCGCGGTCTGCGTGGGTCGTGTGCGGCCGCGGCGCGCGCGGCACCGCGGAAGTTACAACGGATTTGCGAGCCCCCGTTGACCTCGACCTACTCGCGGGATAACATACGCGGCCGCTGATCTGCGGGGCGTAGCGTAGCCCGGTATCGCGCCTGCTTTGGGAGCAGGAGGTCGCCGGTTCGAATCCGGCCGCCCCGATCTCGTGGTAGGAAGTGTGTCGATGTAACGGACCCGCACGATGGGTCCATGTTCGGGACCCCGAAGGGGGGACCAGCGGCAGAGCAGGCGCCAGTAGCTCAGATGGATAGAGCGGCAGCCTTCTAAGCTGTTGGTCGGGGGTTCGAGTCCCTCCTGGCGCGTTGTGTCGATGTCGTGAGTTGTAGTTTGTTCGAGGCCGCACCCTTAGCTCAATGGTAGAGCAGCTGACTCTTAATCAGTAGGTTCTAGGTTCGAGTCCTAGAGGGTGCATTTTGGTTGGTCCCGGTGTTACGGTTCTGGTGTTGGGTTGGCGGAATGTCGCAGTCGTTCGATACATTCTTCGAACGCATTCCGAGGTTCGGCGCGGTGAAGCTCTCTGAGTTTTTCTGTCGTTGTCAGGCTGGTTGGTACTTGGTTTGTTGGTTGCTGGTGGTGTCGTCTGGCAGGCTCGCATGCGAGCCGTGCGGTACACGCTCATCGTTGCATCGACCGAACACGAGTTCTCTTCTGGATGCTGCCGGGTGACAACCCGGACCTCCCTGGTGCCGCGAGGCGTCAGACTGCGGCGGCCGCTACGAGCGGCCGCTTTTTTTGGGCGGGTGCGTGTAGTCCTGCCGTTCGACGCCAATAGGTTGGGAACGCAGGCCAACTGGGGGTTGTGGAATGCGCGCCGACGACGCATACTTCCGACCCCGCAGTGCAATCGGATTCATAATTTCGAAGACGGCTGCCGGAAGTACGCCAGATGTTTAGCTGCGGTCGGCGCACACAATTTGCGCCACGAAAGCGAGAAATCAGGGTTGACTTCCCGGGTGTCATGCAGTACTGTAAGAGGCTGCCACCTAAATGGCGGCGAAACGAAAAACGGTAACTGACGCAACCGCAAGCGGTTGCGATCACATAGCAGGGAAGTTGCATCGCTGTTTGACAATCGAATTCGAGATCGATGGATGTGCGGGACGGTATCACTGACCTGCGGCTTCTTCAGGGCTGCAGCGAGATATCAAATCTGTTGATTAGTAAGTGATTCGGCGTGAGATCGACTTCGGTTGATCGCGCCGATGAGCCACTCAAGATTCTACTTAGATTCTTATCTATTGGAGAGTTTGATCCTGGCTCAGGACGAACGCTGGCGGCGTGCTTAACACATGCAAGTCAAGGGGGCCCGCAAGGGTAACCGGCGAACGGGTGCGTAACACGTGAGCAATCTGCCTAGATGTGGGGGATAGCCGGCCCAACGGCCGGGTAATACCGCATACGCTCACTACCTGGCATCGGGTGGTGAGGAAACTTTCGAGGCATCTAGAGGAGCTCGCGGCCTATCAGCTAGTTGGTGGGGTAACGGCCTACCAAGGCAGTGACGGGTAGCTGGTCTGAGAGGATGGCCAGCCACATTGGGACTGAGATACGGCCCAGACTCCTACGGGAGGCAGCAGTGGGGAATATTGCGCAATGGCCGTAAGGCTGACGCAGCGACGCCGCGTGGGGGATGAAGCATTTCGGTGTGTAAACCCCTGTTGCTCGAGACGAACAAGCCTTTTCGAGGGCTCTGACGGTACCGAGTGAGGAAGCACCGGCTAACTCCGTGCCAGCAGCCGCGGTAATACGGAGGGTGCGAGCGTTGTCCGGAATCACTGGGCGTAAAGGGCGCGTAGGCGGTCTGCTAAGCGTGTGGTGAAAGCTCGGGGCTCAACCCCGAGTCGGCCATGCGAACTGGTGGACTAGAGCACTGTAGAGGCAGGTGGAATTCCGGGTGTAGCGGTGGAATGCGTAGAGATCCGGAAGAACACCGGTGGCGAAGGCGGCCTGCTGGGCAGTAGCTGACGCTGAGGCGCGATAGCGTGGGGAGCAAACAGGATTAGATACCCTGGTAGTCCACGCCGTAAACGATGGGTACTAGGTGCTTGGGGGAGCGACCCCCCGAGTGCCGGCGCTAACGCATTAAGTACCCCGCCTGGGGAGTACGACCGCAAGGTTGAAACTCAAAGGAATTGACGGGGGCCCGCACAAGCGGTGGAGCATGTGGTTTAA